>NZ_JAEUMN010000002.1 GCF_016793225.1 Phenylobacterium sp. | reverse complement strand
GTGGCCCGGACGGACTTCGAGCGCTGGATCGCCCCCGAGCTGGCCCTGATCGAAGGCGCCGTCGATGCGGCGCTGGAGGACGCGGGGCTGACGGCGGACGCCATCGACCGCATCTTCCTGACCGGGGGGTCGTCGCTCGTGCCGGCCGTGCGCGGCGTCTTCCATCGCCGCTTTCCCGCGGAGCGCATCGAGACGGGGGCCGAGCTTGAATCAATCGCGGCGGGCCTGGCCCTGATGGCCCGCGAGCGTGACCTGACGCGCTGGACCACCACGGCCTGACCGGCCTGCGGGCCAGCAGAGGCCCGGGTCCTCAAGACTTCCCGGCGCGACGGCCTATATTCTGTCGGATGTCCGACGTTCCAGGAAGATCATTTCGCGCCGGGCGCAACAACGTGCTCCCGCTTCTGCGGGTTTCATCCCAAGAAGTTGAGATCATCATCGGGCGCGAGGCGGGAACGCGCCTGTTGCGGCCGCCCTTGTTAACGCCACGATGGCGTACCGTGGCATCTTCTGGGCGATAACATTGAGCGCTGGAGCGGCGTTGCTGTGGCCGCCCGGCCGCGCCGAGGCGGCGGCGCCCGACTGTTTCTCGCGGCAGTCGTCCATCCCCATGGGATCCCCCGCGGCGACGCCGGGCCCCCTTCGCGCGAACATGATGCGGATCTCCACCCCGCCGCCGGCCGCGAGGACGGCCCCGCGGGTGCGCAAGGCCGTCGCCGTGGGGCGGCCCACCGCGCACCGGCCGGTGAAGGCGCGCCGGATCGCACGCGCGCACCGCAAGCCGACCGCCCGCCGCGCCGCGCCGCGCCACGTCGCCGCCGCGCGGCCCGTTCGCGCGCCGACGCCCTACGTCGTCGCCGAGCGCGAGATCGCGAACGCGCCCTTCATGCTGCTCACGACCACCATCTGCGAGAGCGGCCCGCCGGCCTTGCTCGCCGGGGGTCCGCCGGGCGCGACGGGCGAGGGCGGGTTCCCGGGACTTCCGTTCGATGACCTCGGGACGGACGACGAGGTGATCATCGGGCCGCCCGGAACGCCGCTGTTCCCGCCCGATATCGACGAGCCTCCGCTGATCCCCGAAGGCGTGCTGCCGCCGACCGTTCCCCCCGGGCCGCCCCCGCTGGGCGAGCCTCCCGTCGGGCCGCCGCCCCCGCCGGTCGTCGAGCCGCCGACCACCGCCGTCCCGGAGCCGGGGACGTGGCTGCTGATGATCCTCGGCTTCGGCGGCGTCGGCGCGGCGCTGCGGCGCCGGGCGGCGGCGCGCGCCCGGAGCCTCGCCCGTTCACAAGCTTGAGCGCGCCCGGTCCGAAAGCCGGTTCCAACGCTGGGGAAAGCGCTACGGCCGCCGTCGAAGGTCGGGCGACTCCAGGTCGAGCTCGCCCACCGGGATGATCTCCAGCTTCGGGAGCCGCTTGGCGAGTTCGGGCGCGAACGTCTTGGCGTCGCCCGCGACGATCACGCTGGCCGTCGCGGGGTCGAAGACCCTGCGGGCGAAGGCCTGCACCTGGCCCGCCTCCACCGCCTCGACCTTGGCCGTGTACTGCGACAGCTCTTCCAGCGGCACGCCGTAGAGGGCGTAGTTGCCGAGGATCCCGGCCAGGCCTTCCGAGGTGGCCACGCTGCGCCCGTAGCCGCCCACCAGCACGGACTTCCGCGCCTTGAGCTCGTCCGCGGCCGGCGGGGCGGCGGCGAGCTTGCCGAGCTCGTCCTTGATCAGGTCCAGGACCTGCCCGGCGGACTCGTTCTTGGTCTGGGCCGAGGCGCGCATCGAGCCGGTCGTCCGCGCCGCCGAGATCCGGGCCGACGCGCCGTAGGACAGGCCGCGCTTGATGCGGATCTCCTGATTGAGGCGGGCCGAGTAGCCGCCGCCCAGCACGTTGGTGGCGAGGATCGCCGGATAGTAGTCGGGGTCGCGGCGCGAGATCGCGGGCTTCAGCACGTTGACCGAGGCCTGCCCCGTGCCCGGAATGTCGATGGCGACGGCGCGAGGTTCGGACCTCGGGCTGACCGTGGGCGCGGGCGGCAGCGGGGCGGCCGGCTTCTTCCAGTCGCCGAAGGCCGCCTCGACCATGGCGAAGCCCTGTTCGGGCGAGATGTTCCCGGTCAGCACCAGCACCGCGTTGTCGGGCCGGAACCAGGTGGCGTGCAGCCGCGCCAGGTCGGCGGGCTTCAGCCGGGGCAGCGACTGCGGCGTCCCCTGGGTCGCGTGGCCGAACGGCGTGCCGCCGAAGACCACCGGCGCGGCGGCCAGGCCCGCGACGTCGCCGGGCTGTTGGTAGGCGACCCGCAGCCCGTCCAGGGCCTGCTCGCGCTGGCGTTCCAGCTCCTCGGCGGCGAAGGCCGGGTTGCGCGCCACGTCGGCCATGATGGCCAGGGCGGGACGCAGGTTGTCGGTCGCGACGTTGAGGGTCACGGAGGACGACTCGAGCCCGCCGCCGGCGCTGAGCGAGGCGCCGAGGCTCTCGACCTGGCTGGCGATCTGCTGCGCCGAGCGGGTCCGGGTGCCCTCGGTGAGCATGCCGGCCATCATGTTGGCGGCGCCCGCGAGCCTGGGCGGATCGGCCCAGGCGCCCGTCTTCACCAGCAGGTCGGCGGTGACCAACGGCAGGTCCGACGAGCGGGCGACGATGACGCGAAGCCCGTTCGCCAGCGTCCGCTCGGCCGGCTTGGGAAGGACCGGCTGCACCGGCTCCCCCACGGACGGGGGCTTCTGCCGCTCGGCCTCGGGCGCGAGCGTGAACACCGGACCGTCGTAGGTGGCGACCTGGGCCGGCGGCGCGGGCCGCGTCTCGGCCTTCTGCCCGGCGGGCCGCTCGCTTTCGGCGCGGTAGCGGATCGTCATGCGCCGATCCTCCGCCAGGTACTTGCGCGCCACGCGCTGCACATCCGCGGCGGTCACGGCCTGGAGCCTGGCGAGCTCCGTGTTCACGGCGTTCGGATCGCCGTCGACCTTCAGCGCGTAGCCGATCGCGCTGGCCCGGCCCTCGATGGTCTCGCGCTCGCGCAGCGCGGCCGCCACCAGCTCGTTCTTGGCCTCGGCCAGCTCCGCGGCCGTCGGCGGCGCCTCGCGCAGCCGCCGGACTTCGGCCAGCAGGGCGGCCTCGCCCTCGTCCACGCCGTGCCCGCTGGACATGATGGCGCCCACCAGGAAGAGGCCCGGGTCGCGCGGCAGGTCCGCGTTGGAGAACGCCTCGACCGCCAGCTGCTTCTCGTAGACGAGGCTGTTGTAGAGCCGCGAGGACTTGCCGGCCGACAGCACCGCGTCCAGCACCTTGAGCGCGGGGGCGTCCGGGTCCGACGCCGCGGCGCCCTGGTACGACACGATCACTGCCGGCAGCGGCACATTCGGCCCGTAGCCGTCGAACACGCCCGCCTGGGTGCGCGGCGGCTCCTTCACCGTGACCCGCGGAAGCGGGCGCGGCGGGTTCTTCAGGCCCGCGAAGTACTTGTCGACCCAGGCGTCCAGCTGGGCCGGGTCGAAGTTGCCCGCCACGATGAGGGCGGCGTTGTCGGGCCGGTAGTAGGTCTGGTGGAAGGCGCGGACGTCGTCGATCGTCGCCGCGTCCAGCTCCTCGATGGAGCCGATGCCGGGCCGCTTGTAGGGGTGCGTCGTGTAGCTGGCCTGCGGCAGGTAGAGCGCCATCAGGCGACCGTACGGCGAGGCGAGCACGCGCTGGCGCAGCTCTTCCTTGACCACGTCCCGCTCGGACTTGAACACCGCCTCGTCGACCACCAGCGACGACAGGCGGTCGGCCTCCGCCCACAGCAGCCGCTCGAGGTGATTGGCCGGCACGATCTCGTAGTAGTTGGTGAAGTCGTCGGCGGTGGAGGCGTTGTTCTCGCCGCCCACGTCCTCGGTGAGACGGTCGAAGGTCTCGGACGGCATGTTGCGCGTCGCCTTGAACATCAGGTGCTCGAAGAGGTGGGCGAAGCCGGAGCGCCCGTCCGGGTCGTCCTTCGAGCCCACGCCGTACCAGACCTGGACCGCCACGTTGGGCGTGGTGCGGTCCACCGAGGCATAGACCTTCATCCCGTTGGGCAGGGTGCGGGTGGTGAACCGGATGGGGGGCACTTCGGCGGCCGCGGCCGGGGCGGGCGACAGCGCCGCCGGAACCAGGACCGAGGTCGACAGGAGCAGCGCCAGACCGGCGGCGCGGAAGGTGCGGAACATGGATGATCCCGGATGAGGCGAGGTGGGGTGTCCTTAGCACCAACCGGGATCGCGGGAGATTACGAGGTTTTCATGTCGCCCTCTCCCCTCGGGGAGGGTGGGGAGAGGGCTCCATGACGGCGCACCGTGTGGGGAGCGTGCGCCGGTGAGGGTTGGTCCGCCGCCCCGGGGCCTTGGGGCCGGGCGGCGGGACCGGGGCGGGTCCTGTGGGGAGAGGAGGAGCCCGCCCGTCTCTCGCCTCCTGGGGAGAAAGGCGAGGAGATCTCGTCGTCAGTCGGTGGCGGCGATCCCGCGCCCCAGGCCGGCGACTGTCAGCACGCGCCGGTCGAGGGGGAGGGCGGGATCGCCGCAGAGCTTCATCAGCTGCACCATCGTCTTTCGTCTTCCGGCCGCCGGGAGCGCGGCCTTCGGTCCCGAGGGACGCAGCAGATACGTTCGCCGGCGGCGGCCGGGTGATCAGCGCTCTTGCAGGTTGGGTCTGCACAACCGCAGAATGGCGGTCATGTTCGATTGGAATGACCTCAAGGCGTTCCTGGCCGTGGCCCGCGGCGGCTCGACGCTTGCGGCGTCGAAGGCGCTCGGGGTCAACCAGACCACCGTGGCCCGCCGCATCGAGAGCCTGGAGCACGACCTGGGCTTCAAGCTGTTCGAGCGGGGCCAGACCGGCAGCCGGCTGACCGAGTACGGCCAGGCCCTGATCGGCGACGCCGAACTGGTCGAGCGCGCCGCCATCCGCTTCGCCAACCAGGCGGCCGGCCAGCTCCGCGGCGTCTCCGGCGCCCTGCGGCTGACGACGAACGAGCTCGTCGCCAACACCATGGTCATTCCGGCGCTCGTCGAGTTCCGCAAGGTGCATCCCGACGTCCAGGTGGATCTGGTCATCACCGACCGCAGCCTCGACCTCGAGAACGGCGAGGCCGACCTCGCCATCCGCACCAGCCAGACGCTCGCGGTCTCGGACCTCGTGGCGCGGAAGATCTGCGACCACGACATGGCGCTCTACTGCAGCCGCGACTACGCCGCCCGGCGCGGCGCGCCGCGCTCGCCGGCCGACCTGGTGGACCACGACCTGATCGACGTCACCGCCGAGATGGGCGAGATCCCGGGCGCCACCTGGATGATGCGCCACGCCGGCGGCAAGCCGCCGATCACGCGTTCGAACAGCATGGGCAGCCTGGTGCACGCGGTGAAGGCCGGCCTGGGCATCGGCGCCCTGCCCTGCACGATCGGCGACCTGGACGCCGACCTGCTGCGCTGCTCCGACGAGATCGAGGAGGCCAGGACGTCCTCGTGGATCGTGACGCGCCGCGAACTCAAGGACACGCCCCGGGTGCGCGCCTTCATCGACTTCATGGCGCCCTACCTGCAGCAGCAGATCCGGCTGGTGGAGGAGCGGGGCCGCCAGCGCATCGCCGCCGACGCCGCGACCGTGGTGCCCTTCCCCACCAAGACGGCCGTCTGACCGTCGCCACCCCCACGCGTTCTGGGTGACGGCGTTCTCCCGTTTCAGGGGAATCCGATAGCGGCCCCGGCAAGGCCTCGGTAACCCTGTCGATCGGGGCCGGACGGAGCGTCCGGTAAGATGGGGGTTTCAGAATGAGTTCGACCGTGCGCAGCCGTGGGCTGTCAGGCTGGAAGCGCGCCGCCGTGGGCGCCGTCGCCCTGGCCGCCGCCGCGATGGCGTCCACGACCGCGTCGGCCGCGACCTACGTGAAGCTGCTCAGCTCGAGCATGAACACGCAGTTCCAGGCCTACATCCAGGGCGTGGGCAACGTCTATTCGAACGGCATGGCCTTCCAGGTGAAGGACTCCGACGCCCTCGGCAACGTGACCGGCCCCGCCTACGAGCTCTTCGGCTTCTGCGTCGACATCTACCACTCGATCAGCATCGGCAGCCTCAACCTGGTCTATTCGTCGAACCAGGACCCGCTGATCGTGAACCCGCTGCCCACCGACTTCGGCGGCAATCCGATCAGCCCCACGCAGCTCAGCGCGCTGACCGACCTGATCGACACCGGCTACATCATGCGCCAGCAGGCGCTGCTGAACGGCCCGCTCACCTTCGACATGCACATGCGGCTCGCCGCGATCCAGGCCGCGATCTGGAAGACCGAGGTGCCCAGCCGGAACATCTACGTGACCCAGGGCAGCCTGACGGGCTCGCAGTTCGCGACCTACCAGGGCTACTTCAACGACTACTTCAACGGGAACTACACGTCGCTGGCCGACGCCAACGACCGGTTCTACGTCATCTCGAACCCGAACCGGCAGTCGTTCGGCATCGGCTGGCCGATCCACGGCGTGCCCGAGCCGGGCACCTGGGCGCTGATGCTCATCGGCTTCTTCGGCGCGGGCTCCGCGATCCGTCGCCGTCAGGCCGCCGAGGCCGCCTGATCCCGGGCTGAAGGAGCGCGCCGGCATTTGCGGCGGCGGCGTGGACACGCCCCGCCGCTTCTGCTATCTGGCCGCGCTCTGAAACCCGAAGGGTCGCACCTTCGGGCGAACTACATTTTGCTCGCTCGCCGCCTTTTGCCGGCTGAGGTGGGCGGCAAGCGTGCAAACAGGAGAAGTCCTCTGGTTCAGATTTTCGTCCGCGACAACAACGTCGACCAGGCCCTCAAGGCGCTGAAGAAGAAGATGCAGCGCGAGGGCTCGTTCCGCGAGATGAAGCGGCACGTCCACTACGAAAAGCCGTCCGAGAAGCGCGCCCGCCAGAAGGCGGAAGCCGTGCGCCGGGCGCGCAAGCTGGCCCGCAAGCGCGCGCAGCGCGAAGGCCTGATCGCCGCGCCGAAGAAGCCGTCGCGCTGAGACGAACCGCCCCGCGGGCCTGCGTCATGATCCGCGGACCCGGGGCTAAAAGCTGGCACGATTGATGCTTATGTGAAGGGCTGCGCCACCGGCGCGGCCCTTTTCGCGTACATGGCCAAGGCGAGGCGTACCGTCGCGGCCACGATGCGTTAAGTGGTCTATCAGCCGTTGGCGTCCTATCTTGGGTTTCCGGACGTCACACCGAAGGGTCGGTCCTCTATGAACCTCCGAAATCTCGTCATCTGGGGCGTCATCGTCGTCGTCCTGGTCGGGCTCTACAGCATGATGACGGGCGGCGGGCGCGGCAGCGCGAACGCGCGTGAGATCACCTACTCGCAGCTGCTCTCCAAGGTGAACGCCGGCGAGGTCAGCCAGGCGACGATCCAGGGCCCCATCGTCGACATCAAGGACCGCGCGAACCGGACGTACCGGGCGATCACGCCGAACAACCAGGAAGACCTGGTCCAGCGCCTCGAGAAGCAGGGCGCCGACATCTCGGTGAAGTCGGCGAACGGCCCCGGCTGGCTGGGCTTCTTCCTCAACGCGCTCCCGATCCTGCTCCTGATCGGCGTCTGGATCTTCTTCATGCGCCAGATGCAGGGCGGCGCCCGCGGCGCCATGGGCTTCGGCAAGTCCAAGGCGCGCCTGCTCACCGAGAACAAGAACCGCGTCACCTTCGACGACGTGGCCGGCGTGGACGAAGCCAAGGAAGAGCTGACCGAGATCGTCGACTTCCTGAAGGACCCGCAGAAGTTCCAGCGCCTGGGCGGCAAGATTCCGAAGGGCGCCCTGCTCGTCGGCCCACCCGGCACCGGCAAGACGCTGCTGGCCCGCGCCGTCGCGGGCGAGGCGGGCGTGCCCTTCTTCACCATCTCGGGCTCGGACTTCGTGGAGATGTTCGTCGGCGTCGGCGCCAGCCGCGTGCGCGACATGTTCGAGCAGGCCAAGAAGAACGCGCCCTGCATCATCTTCATCGACGAAATCGACGCCGTGGGCCGCCATCGTGGCGCGGGCCTGGGCGGCGGCAACGACGAGCGCGAGCAGACGCTGAACCAGCTGCTGGTCGAGATGGACGGCTTCGAGGCGAACGAGGGGATCATCCTGATCGCCGCCACCAACCGCCCCGACGTCCTA
>NZ_JAEUMN010000161.1 GCF_016793225.1 Phenylobacterium sp. | reverse complement strand
CTCGAAGGCGACCCGCGGATGGCCGGCGGCCATCATGCGGTGATCGACGAACTGGCCCTGTCGCGAGCTGCCGAAGTGGCAATCGAGGCAGACGCCGGCGCGCACCTTCGGGTTCTCGAGCGGCCGCAGGCCGTTGGCGACATTGTTGGCGTGCGTGCCTTCGACGGAACGGTGGCTGGCGAGCCAGCCGGACGATGCGCCGTGGCAGGCCTCGCATCCCACGCCGTCAGAGATCTGGAACTTGGCGCCGCGGGCCGGCGCGGGATCAGCGTGGCAGCCCAGGCATTCCTTCGCGTTCTGGGCGGGGCCGAGCCCCATCTTGCGGGCGATGGCCTGGCCCCGCGACTCGGTCAGCACGCGCCAGGCGCGGCTGTGGGCGCCGGCGGCGCTGGACGGGCTCTGCCAGGTGATGAGTTCGTTCTGGCGGACGTTGACGCCCGAATCCACCTGCCGGCTGTGACAGCTGGAGCCTGCGCAGGACGCGACGCCCTCATGGACGCCCTTGGTGGCGGCCGATCCCGTCGCGGCGGTCGCCACAGGGCCAACGCCGACCGCGACCGCGCCCGCGATAGCGGCTGCGGCGACGCATAGCGCGCCCACGATTCGCGACGCTCGTGCTCCCCCCATCCTCATCCCCCGGCGCCCCTTACTCCCCCAAGAGTCTTAGCGGGCTCAGCTTGCCTACGGTAGTCCGAATAAGGCGAATGGGACCAGATCGGAAGCCCGGCGCCTAGTCCTACGGCGCCGCTCTCCTAAGAGGAGTCTCTGCTTCCAAACTGTGGCCTCGAATTGTAAGACGAGTTGGGAGCCGGGTTTTGGGGGGTCGAGTATGGCATGGCGTCCGTCGAGCCTGCGGCGTGCGACGCGAATCGGCTTGCTGGCGCTCGCCACCTCGGCCTTGACCCCGACGGTTTCGACCTGGGCCCAATCGGCCCCGCCCCAGCCCGCGACGACCCCCGGAACCAGCGCCGCAGAGGTGAACCCCGAGAGCCGCATCAGCCGGCCGCCGCCGCGCCGAGGCGCGGGCGCCTTCACGCCTGAGCCGCCGGGCCCCTGCCCGCTCGAGTCCTCCGACGTCCAGGTCACCCTGACCTCGGTCACCTTCCAGGGCGCGACGGCCGTCGGCGCCGACGAGCTCCGCGGAGCCTACGCCGACCTGATCGGAAAGCCGCAGCCCGTCGCGGTGATCTGCCAGATCCGGGATCGCGCGGCGCGCATCGTCTTCGATTCCGGCGTGCTCGCCCGCGTCGAGATCCCGGAGCAGCGCATCGCCGGCGGCGCCCTGGTCCTGGAGGTCATCGAGGCCCACGTCGTGAACGTGCGGGTCCGCGGCGACGTGGGTCCGGCCCAGGCCCTGGTCGAGCGGTACGCCGAAAAGCTCCGCGGCATGAAGCCTTTCGACATGGCCAGGGCGCAGCGGTACCTGCTTCTCGCGTCGGACGTGCCGGGCATCCGGGCGCGGGCCGCCGTGCGGCCCTCCACCAGCTCCGAGCGCGGCGCGGTGGACATCGACATCACCGTGGCCCGCGAAGGGCCGGACGTGTTCGCCAACGTGCAGAACACCGGCTCCAAGCAGGTCGGGCGATGGGGCGGCCTGATCCGCGGCGAGTTCGCCGGCTACACCCAGTACGGCGAATCGACGGCCCTGACGGCGTTCCACACCCTGGACTCCAACGAGCAGTGGCTGGTCCAGCTCGCCGAGACCGCGCGGTTCGGGGCCGAGGGCCTGGTCGGCCGCGGGTCGATCACCTACGGCGAGAGCCGGCCGGGCGACTTCCTGAAGCCCCTCGACCTCAAGAGCAGGTCGGTGGTGGGCAACCTCGAGGCCGCCTACCCGGTGATCCGTTCGCGGAGCCAGAACCTCAATGTCGCAGGCGGCTTCGACTTCATCGACCAGCGCACGCGCCCCGGCGGCGCCGCGACGCTGAGCCATGACAAGCTGCGCGTCCTCTATGCCCGCGCCGACGGCGACTACCGGACGGAGATCGCCGGCCGCCCCGTGCTCACCAGCGGCGCGGTCAGCATCCGCAAGGGCGTCGACGTCTTCGGGGGCAGCGACGCCGGCGACGTTCTGCTGACCCGCGGATCCGGCAAGCCTGGCGCGTGGGTGCTCCGCGCCCAGGGCGGCGGCGACATCGCGCTCTCGGACCGCTTCACGGGCCAGCTGCGCATGCAGGCGCAGTACTCCGGCAGCCAGCTGATGCCGTACGAGCAGATCTCGCTGGGCGGGCTCACGGTCGGCCGGGGCTACGATCCGGCGGCGCTGCTCGGCGACAAGGGCGTCTCGGCCGCTGCGGAACTGCGCTACGGGCCGCTGCAGCTGCATCCCAAGGTGGCGGCCGCACCGTATGCTTTCTTCGACGCGGGCTGGGTGGCCAACAACAACGCGTTCGCGGCCGGCGTACAGAAGGATCGCACCCTGAAGTCGATCGGCGCGGGCGTCGTGTTCCGGCTGTTCAACCGCGCCAACCTGGAAGTCACCTACGCCCATCCACTCGACGCCACCCGGACGGGGGGGCCGCGTCCAACAGACCGCGTGCTGATCCAGCTCACGGCCAGTCTGCTCTGATGCGGAAAGAGAAGTAAGCATGCCCACGCTCATGAGTTCAGCCGAAGGCCGCCGCCGCTTCCTGTTCGCGCGGACCGCCCTCTGCGGCGCTCTGGCCGGCATCAATTCCTTCTACGCACCCTCGGCCGCCGCCTTGCCCGTGGGCGGCGTTGCGCAGGTCAGCGCCGGCGGTGGCGCGCCCACCATCACCAGCACCACCGACCGCACCGACGTGAAGCTCAATGCGCCGCGCACGGTGCTGAGCTGGACGACCTTCAACGTGCTCCCGACCGAGACGGTGAGCTTCCGGTTCGACAGCAACAGCTGGGTGGTGCTGAACAAGGTCACCGGCCTCAGCCCCTCCAAGATCGAGGGCGTCGTCGAGGGCAAGGTCGGGTCGAACTACGGCGGCAACATCTGGTTCTCGTCGCAGAACAGCATCATCTTCGGCGCCGGCTCGCAGGTCGACGCGGGCAGCCTGTTCGTGGCGATCGGCACGCCCGACACCTCGCAGTTCCTGAACCCCTCGAACAACCTGTTCTCGTTCTCGGGCAGCGACGCGCTGCCCAACTCGCGGGTCATGGTGCTCCAGGGCGCCAAGCTGACGGCCAACGGCGGCATGGTGGCGCTGATGGGCCCCACCATCCAGACGCGCGCCAACGCCGTGGTCAGCGCTGTGAACGGGAGCGTGCTCTACGGCTCGGCGAAGAACTTCCAGATCCGGCTGGCGCCGGGCGCCGGCGGCGACTTCGACCTCGTCGACTTCATCGTGCCCAGCGTGGACGACGGCGCCGACAGCCAGGTCGCCATCGACCTGGGCGGCGACACGCGCGCGAACTCGGTCTTCCTGGCCGCCGTCTCGAAGTCGGCGATCGGCAGCGCCGTGATCAACCTCGAGGGCATGACCACCGCGCAGCAGGCGAAGGCCGACGGCGGGGACATCATCCTGTCGGGCGGGGGCGGGATCGCCAACCGGCAGGCCGCCCCCACGCTGGACGGCGCCGCGGCGACGGACATCTACCTCAACAAGGCCACGGCCTCGCGCGATCTGCAGGTGCGCAACGTCGGCCGGATCTTCGGCCGCCCGTGGGTCCGCCCGCCCGAGGAAACCAAGAACCCCCCCACCCTCACCGAAGACGCCAACCCGCCGGAGGACAGCGGCGACAACGGCGGCGGGAACGGCAATGGAAACGGGAACGGGAACGGAAACGGCAACGGGAACGGCTTCTTCGGCGGCGCCATCGACTCGGTGGTGCTGGACAAGGCGCTGGTCTCGGCGCTGTTCGACCCGACGGCCATCTCCGCGATCAGTACGGGGCGTGACGCCAGCATCAAGGCGACCGCCTCGATCGAACTGGGGCGCATCGTCGCCAGCCGCGACGTGTCCATCGAGGGTGCGGACGTCAAGGCCAACAGCCTCATCGCCGCCCGTGACCTGACCGCCGCCTCCACGAAGGGCGATATCCTGCTGGCCGGCGTCGGCGTGACCGGCGTGGGCGCGATCTCGGGCAAGGTCGATGCGAAGATCGACGCGATCAGCGCCCCGAACCGGCTGACGGTGACGTCGGGCCGCGACATCACCCTGGGCGACGGGGTGTCGACGGTTTCCGGGATCATCAACCTGTCGGCGCCGCAGAACGTCACGATCGAGCTGGCCCAGGCGAAGGTCGACAGCATCACCGCCGGCGCCAGCGTCGACCTCCGCGGCGGCGCGATCGAGGCCAACACGGTCACCGCCCCGCGCGTGTTCGGCATGGCCCAGAGCCTGAAGCTGGGCACGGTGACCACCAGCGGCGACCTCTACGTGGTGGCCACCGGCGGCGACGCGGTCGTGGGCAAGGCGACCGTCGGCGACGACATCTTCGTGCTGGCCACCGGCGGGACCGCCTCGCTGGGCGATGTGACCCTCACCGGCGGCGCCCCGGATTCGGTGCAGGTGGAATTCGTCGGCAACCCGGACCGGGCCGGCAACGGCCGCGTCGTCCGCGTGGAGTCGACCAACTTCGACGCCAAGCTCGGCCTCGGGACCGGCGGCGTCACCGGGGCGACGGAAGTCTCGGTTCGCGCCGGCCAGGACGCGGTCGTCGACGTGCTGCGGCCGACCCCGGGCGCCTTCTCGGTCATCGCCTCGCGAGACGCCACGCTGAAGGCGCCCACCGTGCGACTCGACGCGGTGTCGGCCGGACGCGATCTGACCGTCGGCTCCACCACCGGCGACTTCACCCTGTCCAGCTCCTTCACGGCGGTGAGAAACGTCACCATCACCGCGGCGGGCGCGCTCCGGGTCGCCGACGTCCGCGCCGACTCCGGCTCCGTCTCGCTCATCGGCAGCACGGTGACGGCCGGCGCCGTGTCCGCGAGCGAGGACCTCACGCTCCGGGCGACGGCCGCAAACGGCTCGGTCACGACGACCAGCTACCGCACGGGCCGCGACCTCATCATCCAGGGGACGACGCTCAGCCTCGGCTCAACGATCGGACCGGTTACGCGTGATCTTTCCATAACATCGCTTGGAAACTTCACATCGACGACCGCCCTCAGCGCAGGTCGGAACCTGACCCTGGACGTGGCGGGCACGGCGAATGTCGCGGCCCTCAGCGCGGCGGGAACGCTGCGCATCCTGGCCGGCGACCTGGACCTCACCGGCGTCGTGACAGCGGCCAACGCGCAGGTGGAATCACGGAACGGGGCGCTGCGGGTCGGCGGCGCGGCGGGCGGAGCCGGCGCCCTCATCCTCGACAACGCCGAGTTCGGCCAGTTCCGCGTGGCGGGGACCTTGAAGTTCTACGCCGGGTCGACCACGGGCGGGACCCGCGGCGACCTGTTCATCCAGAACCTGACGGTCAACCCCGCCAACACGCCCAGCCTCGGCTTCCTGGTCGGCTCCAACAACACGGCGAACGTGCAGGGCGTGGCCGCGCCGACCACCGGCGGCGGCATCCTGCGCATCGGCGACGCCACCGACCTGAGCTGGAGGCCGAACTCCATCCTCGTGACAGGCGGACTGGGCGCGGCGACCTTCAGTGGCGGCCAGTACAGCGACATCCGGGCGTTCACCGAGGTTCGCCTGGCCGCGCGCAACGACATCCTGATGGGCTCCCAGCGGTTCATCACGCTGATCCAGGGCACGGCGGTCGGCGAGATCGACACGGCGGCAGGCCGCCCCGCGGGCGTCGCCCCGACGCCGGACGAGACCAACCGCATCTTCGTCTCCGCGGGCAAGCTCGAGGTCTCGGCGGACAACAAGGTCGTACAGCAGAACACCGCCCCCCTGGGCTTCGGCCAGGCGGTGGGCGTGTTCTTCACGGGCCAGTCCAACCCGGCCCTGGTGATCGATCCGCCGAAGGTGGTGGAGCTCTGGGGCGCGTTCTCCGGCGCGAACGGCCAGGTCGTCACCGGCGCCCCGGCGGGATCGGCGGTCAGCTTCACGGTGGTGGATGCGGCGGGCAATCCGATCTCCAAGCCGTCCGACGCCAACTACCGCTTCAACAGCTGCGACGTCGGCACCTCGAACTGCTCGCCGGCCTTCGTCAGCGGCGGTGGCGGCGGCTCGGGCGGCGGCGGCGGTTCGGCCGATCCGATCGTGTCGCAGACCAGCGCCGGCATCCTCGCCGCCCGCGACCAGCTCGGCGGTCCCGGCGCGATCCTTGGCAACGACAGCTCGAACTCCAACGACTCTCAGGACTCCGAGGAGGCCGGCGAGGCCCAGGTCTCGTCCGAGAACCTCACGGCGCCCACGGTGGTGCTGGGCGTCGCGCCTCCCGACACGGACGAAATCGTCGCCGATCCGGTCACCACCGGAACCGGCAGCCAGGAAATCTGGCGCCAGCGCAGGCAGAAGAGATGATCGTGCAGCGTTCCCTCCTGGCGCTTGCGGGCGCCCTCCTCCTCGCGTCGCCGGCCGCGACCCAGACGCGCGCCGACCTCATCCCCCTGGGCCAGAGCGCAGCATCGGGCGCGGTGTGCCAGGCGGTGCGCGACTACGACGATCCCCTGGTCCAGGCCGCCGGCCGCCGGGCCTGGAACATCCGCTGCCGCGGGTGGGAGGGCAGCCTGGGGCGGCTCTACACCTTCGAGGGCGGAGACGCCGGCGCATGGGAGACCTCGCTGGGCGCCCGCGCGCAGTGCGCGGACCAGAAATCGGAGACGGTCGCCGGCCTCGGGCCCGTGACGCGCCGCGCCTGCCGCGCCGCCCGGACCAACGCGCCCTACCTGGCCTACAACGCCCGCCGCGGCGGCGGCGCCTACACGGCCGAGGGCCCCGCGCAGATCGCGGACGTGCTCGAGACGGGCCTGAAGGTGGTCTCCGGCGCGCTGAAGCCGCCGAAGGCCAACGAGGTTCAGACGTCGGCCGCAAGCGCCGAGATCGCCGCCGACTTCGGGGGCGCCACAGGCGGCCTCGCGCGCAGCCAGGCGGCGGCCGCGACCGACCCCGCGCGCCTGCGGGCCCGCGCGTACGTCCAGAACAACGAGTGGCGCTTCGAACAGGCCGAGACCGATTTCCAGGCGCTGCTCGCCGACGCCGAAGCCCGCCGGGCGCCGCCGCGCGAACTGGGCGAGGCCATGCTCAACCTCGCCCTGAACGTCTCGAACAACGGCCGCTTCGTCGAAGCCGACCGGCTGTTCCGGGACGCCGAGGTGCAGGTGGCCGCAGCCAACGATCCCTTCCTGTCGGCGCAGGCCCGGACCTACCGCGCGCTGCATCTGCGGAACGCCGGCCGCTTCGCCGAAGCCGCCCAGGCGGCCCAGGCGGTCCTGCGGGCCAACGAAGAGGCCCGCGCGGCCCAGGGGCTCGGCTCGGGCGGTCCCACGGTGACCCGCACGGGCGCCGGCGAGGTGGCCATCGGGGGCGATCTCGCAACCGCGCTCAACAGCCGGCCCGCCGGCCGCGACGTCCTGGGCGGCTCGAAGGTCTCGCTGGCCGACCAGCTGATCGTGCAGGACGCCCAGGCCCTGGAGGTCGCAGGCTCCTCGCTGGCGGCCCAGGGCGACATCGCCGCCGCCCGCGAGGCGCTCAACCGCGCCGCCCAGCTGCTGACCCGCGCCGAAGCCAACGGCGCGCTGAACGTCTGGCTGCGCGCCCGGATCGAGGCCGACCTTGCGGAGGTCGACATGGACTCCGGCCAGCCCGCGGCCGCCGTCGCCCGGTACCAGGACGCCGTGCGGACGATCCGCCTGCGACACGCCGGCACCGCGGCCGAGGGCGGACTGCTGCTGGACCTGGGCCGCGCGCAGGCCGCCGCGGGGCAGGAAGACGCCGCCCTGGCCAGCTATGCGCGGGCCTTCGACCTGTTCCAGGCCCAGCGCGGCGCGCTGGGCGCCTCGGCGGACGACGCGGCGCCTTATTTCGACCTGCTCATCAAGCGCATCGAAGCGGACCCCGCGAAGGCCGACGAGTATCGGGCGAGGTTCTTCTCGGCCGGCGCCAGCGTGATCTCCAACGCCACCGCGCAGACGGTCTCCAAGCTGGCGGCCCGCGTCGCCTCGGGCGACGGTGCGGTGACGGGACTGGTGCGGGCGCTCGAGGACACCCGGCGCGAGTTGCGCGTCGCCGAGGCGCAGGCCGCCCAGCTACAGGCCGCGAACGCCTATGCCGGCGCCGAGCGGACGGACCTCGAGACGCGGCTGCGCGCGCTCCAGACGCAGGCCGACACGCTGGAAGCCCAGTTGCTGGCCGCCAACCCGCGCTACTCGCAGCTGGTGTCGTCGCAGGCGACCCTCGCCGACCTTCAGAAGGCGCTCGCGCCGGACGAAGTCTACGTGAAGATCCTGCTACTCAACGACCGCAGCTACGGGATGCTCGTCTCGAAGACGGCCGCCAAGCCCTACGCCATCGCCAAGAGCCGCGGTCAGATCGGCGCCGACGTGCGCGTCCTGCGCTCTCCGTTCGAAGCCGAGGATACCCTCCCGCCGTTCGACGTGGCCCGCGCGCACCAGCTGTTCAACACCCTGTTCGGCCCCGTGGCGGCCGATGTCATGGCGGCGAAGCACCTGATCTATGAGCCCGACGGTCCCCTGATCTCGCTTCCCGTCGCGACGCTGGTCACCCAGGACCCGGCCCCGCTGCTGGCCAAGGCCGGCGACGGCAAGGACCCCGACTACCGGCAGGTCGCCTGGCTGGGCGCCAAGACGGATTCCGCCCTCGTGCTCTCGGCGGCCAGCTTCCTGCAGTCGCGGGCCTTCGCGCCCTCGCGGGCCAAGCGGAGCTTCCTCGCCTTCGCCGACCCGACGACGCCGATGAAGGGCGATCCCAAGGCCTACTCCTCGGTGGTCCGTCGCTCGGTGTCGCTGCGCAGCAATCGCGACATCTCGAACATCTGCGAGAACACCCGCTTGGCGCTGCTGCAGATGCCGCCGCTGCCCGACACGGCCGACGAGGTCCGCCAGGTGGCGGCCAGCGTCGGCGGCGCCACGTCCGACGCCATCATCACCGGGGCGCCGTTCACCGACGACGCCGTCAAGGCCCGCGGCGACCTCTCGGACTACAAGGTCCTTTACTTCGCCACCCATGGCCTCCTGCCGCAGCCGTCGGCCTGCCTGCCCGAACCGGCCCTGATGACCTCGGTCGGCGGCGGCGAGAGCGATGGCCTCCTCGACGCCAGCGAGATCCTCGACCTGAAGCTCGACGCCGACCTGGTGGTGCTCTCGGCCTGCGACACGGGCGGTGCGGGCGGCGATCCCTCGACCACCGGGATGCAGGGCGGGGGCGAAGCGCTGGGCGGACTGACGCGCGCGGTGATCTACGCCGGCGGGCGCAGCCTGATCGTGTCGCACTGGTCGGTGGACTCGGTGGCGACGGTCCGGCTGATGACCGGCATGTTCTCGGCGGGCGCGCCGTCGAGCGCCGAGGCCCTCACCCAGTCGCAGCGGGCGCTCCAGCAGAACGACCAGTTCTCGCACCCGTACTTCTGGGCGCCCTTCACGATCGTGGGGGACGGGTCCAAGGCGCTCCCGTCCGGGTCCACGCGCACGGCGTCCAACTGATCCTGGCGGACGCGACGCGCAGCGGCCTATAGGGCTGACATGGCCAACGCCGCCGTCCAGCTGAACACCGAGCCGTACGACGCCTCGATCCCGCGGCCGATGGGGCGCAACTCGGCGGGCGAAGGGTTCCTACGCGGGTTCCTGCGCTACGCCGATGTCGACCGGTTCCACTTCTGGAACACCTTCGACGAGGACCAGGCCCAGCTCGACGCCCTGCTGGAGCGGCTGGGGCCGGTCGGCAGGCCCGTGAGCTGGATCGCCCGCGGCGATCGCGACCGCCTCGGCGAGGCCGGGGCGGTGTACATCCCTTCCCCCGAGATGCGTCAGGAAGCCTGGGCCCGCCGGGCGCTGGGCGGGCAGGCCTATTCGCTGACCGGCGTCACGCACACCATCGCCGAAACCTACATCCTGGACGAAATCGCGGGCCTGCTGTCCGCGCCCATCGAGCCCTGGGACGCCCTGGTGTGCACGTCAGACGCGGGCCGCAAGGCCGTGGAATCGTTGCTGGAAGGGGTCGCGCTGTATCTTCAGGAGCGGTTCGGGGCCACCCGCATGCCGCCCGCGCAGCTGGTGACGATTCCCCTGGGCGTCCATGCCGACGACTTCCGCCGCGACGAGAAGGCCCGCGGCCGCTGGCGCCGCAAGCTCCGCATTCCGAACGATGCCCCAGCCGCCCTGCACCTGGGACGCTTCAGCCTCACCACCAAGATGCACCCGGGCCCCATGGGCGCCGCGCTGGCCGAAGCCGCGCGCAGGCTGGGACGCCCGGTCTACTGGATCCTCTTCGGTGGAGCCCGACGCGATTCGGACGAGGAGGCGTTCCTCGCGGCGGCCCGCGCCCTGGCGGACGACGGCGTGATCCTGACGCCGGTGGGAGACACCTCGGCCCGGGCGCGCGACGAGATCGTGTCGGCGGCGGACGTCTTCCTGTCGCTGAGCGACAACGTGCAGGAGACCTTCGGGCTCACCCCTGTAGAGGCCATGGCCGCGGGCCTCCCCTGCGTGGTCAGCGACTGGAACGGCTACAAGGACACGGTCCGGCACGGCGTCGACGGCTTCCGGGTGCGGACCCTCGCCCCGCGGCCGGGCCTGGGAACGGACCTGGTCTACGCCTACGCCCACCGCCTGATGACCTACGACAACTACGCGGGATCGACGGCGCTGTTCGCTGCGCCCGACATCGGCGAGGCCGCCGACGCGCTGACGGCGCTCTTCTCCGATCCCGACCTGCGCGCGCGGATGGGGGCCGCGGGCCGCGCGAGGGCGCGGGA
This sequence comes from Phenylobacterium sp., assembly GCF_016793225.1. Taxonomy (GTDB): domain Bacteria; phylum Pseudomonadota; class Alphaproteobacteria; order Caulobacterales; family Caulobacteraceae; genus Phenylobacterium. The sequence goes on along the minus strand of NZ_JAEUMN010000161.1, from coordinate 15,666 downwards.
GGTGTTCGACTGGCGGGTCGTGATCCCTCAGTACCAGGCGCTGTGGACCGAGCTGGCGCGCCGCCGCGCCGCCGCGCCGCCACAGCCGGCGCGGGACAATCCGTTTCGGCCCGACCCCTTCCGGATGTTCTCCGCCTATCCCAGCGCTGCGCTCTCGGCGGCGACGGAGGTGTCCCTGGCGCGGCCGCTGACGGAGGCTGAAGCCGCGGCGCTGCTGGCGCGCGCGCACGTCCGCAACCCGGCCGCCCGCCTCCCGCACCCGGACGAGGCGATCACCCTGATCAGCGTCCTGGGCGCCGCGCCGCTGACGGTTGGCGCGATCCTTGCTGAGACTCCGCCCGAACGCCGACCCTTCATCGAAAGGGGGATCCTGTGGCTCGCCAAGTTCGGCTTCGTGCGTCTTCGCGACGGATCGTCGCGTACATGAACACGCAAGCGCCTGGTTCAGGTACCGTTCAGGACCTCGATGTGTTAGTCCATGGGTCTGCGCGCAAACGTTCCAGACTGTCGTACGGGGGTGAATCCGATGCGTAAACTCTTGATTGCAGCCGCCTTCTCGCTCGCCTTCGGCGGCGTGGCCGTGGCCAGCGACTACATCGTCGTGAGTTCGACCGATCCGGCCATCAAGCGTGGGCAGGCGTTCGACGCCGGCGCGAAGGTCGCCCTCGGCGCGGGCAAGACCCTGACGCTGATGCGGGCCTCGGGCGAGGTCGTGACCGTGCGCGGGGCTGCGGCCGGCGCCACGATCCCAGGATCCAAGCTGGCGGCCGCCGACGCCGCGCGGTTCGAAACCATTCGCGCCCTGGTGCAACCGCCGCCCGAAGGCCGCACCTTCGGAGCGCGTCGGGGCGGCATCTGCCCGGCGCTCGAAAGCCTCCAGACCCTGGACGACATCGTCCGCGTCGCCGAGACCAGCGGCTGCAAGACCGTGGCGCGCCAGGCGCTCGACAACTACCTGGCGAAGAACGGCGCCGAGCCGCCGGTGCAGCAGAACTAGCGTCGACCGCCGAGGACTGACACACCCTCCGACTTCAGAGCGCCGCCCCTCGGGCGGCGCTTTCGATTCAACACCGGCTAACCATGCTCGTTAGCCATCCCGGAACGCCGGCTGTGTCATTGCGCCGCACGTGGTGCGTACATTCGTCATCGAAGCCGTGCGGCGCGTACTGCGGCGGTTGCCGAGCAGCGTAGCGACGGCGCTGGCCGGCCTGGTCGCGGCGACCGCGGGCTCCACGGCCCTGGCCGGCGACCTCGAGGTGCTCCCGCCCGAGCCGGTCAGTTCGACAATCATCCGTATGCCGCTCGCCCATGCGGTGGCGCTCCGTGGCTCGGGCGACATCGGCAAGGTCGTGGTCAGCCAGCCGGAAACGCTGGAGGTGAGCTCCAGCGGGGACCGAGGACTCTATGTGATCGGCCGCCAGCGCGCCGGCGCGAACCTCCTCGTCTACGATCGTGAGGGGCGGCTGTCTCAGACCGTCGACGTCCGTGTGGGCTACGACGCCGAAGCGCTGCGTTCGAGCCTCGCCGCCAGCCTGCCGGACGAAGAGATCAGCGTCTCCGAGCTCTCCACGGGCCTGCTCCTGGGCGGCGTGGCGTCCAGCGCGGGGGCCGCCGACGCGGCGCTGCGCCTGGCCGAACAGATCGCGCCCGGCGCCGTCACGTCCCATGTCGTGGTCCGCGGCGCCCAGGTCAGGCTCGATGTCCGGATCTTCGAAGCCGGCAGCCGGCGCATCCGCGACATCGGCTCGGCCCTCGCGTTGCGCGACGGGGCCCACGTCAACCTGCGCGCCGGCTCTGGCCTCATAGGCGCCGAACCGCCCCAGTTGACGACCCGACTGCGTCTTACCCCGGGCCGGTACAGCCTGGACGCGGCGCTGGACGCGCTCGAGACGCGCGGCGAGATCGAGATGCTGGCGCAGCCGACGCTCGTCTCGACGTCGGGCGTACGGGCGCACTTCCGAGCCGGCGGCGAGGTCCCCTACCCGGTCCCCGGTGGATCGACCGGCGAGTTGAAGCTGGAGTTCAAGCCCTATGGCGCCGCCGTGACCGTGGAGCCGGACGTCCAGGCCAACGGCCTCATCCGACTGAGGCTCGACGCAGAGCGCAGCGAACTGAACCCCGGCGTGGGCCTGCGAGTGGGGACCTTCACGGTGCCGGGCCTGCTGACCCGCCGCGCAACCACAACGCTTGAGCTGCGGGATGGCGAAAGCCACCTGATCGCGGGCCTCTTCGAGGAGTCGTCCACCGACGCGGTCAGAGGCGTCCCTCTCGCCAGCCGGGCCCCCGTCATCGGCCCGCTGCTGCGGGCGATCCGACGAACCGAGGATCGGCGGGAGCTCGCCATCCTGGTCACCGCGCGCCTGGTGCAGAGCGACAGCGCGGCCCTCCCGCCGCACTCGACTGGGCCTCCGGCGCCCGCGCCGGACCGCAGCAGGGCCTCGTTCGCGCGGAAGTACGCCCTGCCCGTGGTGACGGAGGTGACGGAGGCCCTGGCGCCGCCGGTGCGCTGGGCGAAGCGCCAGATCATCCGGGCCCTGACCACGTTGCGCCTGCGCGCCTGAGCGCAGCGACGACTCGTGCGAACCTCCCTCTCAGGTTTGGGAGGCGTCACATGCTGGCTCGGGTCCTGGTCTGCCTGGTCGTCACAGCCATGGCCTCGCCGGCCGCGGCCGGCAGCCTTCCGGACGTCGTGCAGCCGCAGGCGTCCATGGCGCTCCCTGGCCCCACCTGCCGTACGGCGCCGGGAGGCGAGGCCGCAACCACCTGCGCAGTCGCCCTGCCCGCCTCTGCGCTTCAGGGCGGCGCCCTGGTTCTTCACGTGACCGTCGCCGACGCGCCCCGGGCCTGCTCCGCGGCGCAGGTTCTGGAATTCAGCGCCCCGGAGCGCGGGGCCTTCCCGATCGTGCACGGCGCGGGCGGCGAAGGCCGCAAGCCCGCTTGCCATCCGGCCTTGCGCCCGGCTTCATCGGCGAATGCCGCGCCTTAACCCTAATGCGATCTGGCTTTCGCCGCTGCTGGCGGTCTTCGTCGTCCTGTTGATGAGCTTCGAGGACCCGTTTCGCGTGGCGCTGGCCGGGCTCCTGCTGGCGTCGCACGGTCCGGTGTGGAGCGCCCTTCACGCCGCAGCGCCTCATACTCACGTGAAAAGATGACCGTATCCGTCTGATTTCACGAACAATGTGAGAAGAGGTTGGTAGGCCGGCTGGGACTCGAACCCAGGACCATTCGATTAAAAGTCGAATGCTCTACCACTGAGCTACCGGCCCGCGACTCCATGGGTCGCCTGCGGCGACCTGTGGCGAAGCGGCGCGGAACCTAGAGGGCTCTGCGCGAAAGTGAAAGCCGCATTCGACGGAGCGGCTTAACACCCGGTCTCCCGTCGGCCATGCTCGGCGCATGGGAACCCCCGCCCCCCGCCTTCTGGTCCTCGGCGCCGCGCTGGCCGCGCTGACCGCCGTCAGCGTCGCCGATGCGCAGACGCGGCCTGCCACCAAGCGCCCGCCGGCCAAGGCGGCCCCGCGCAAGCCGCCCGAGCCGCCACCGCCGGTCTACACGCCGCAGGAGCGGATGAAGACGTCCAGCGAGGTCAAGGAAAGCAGCGTCACCGGCGCCGCCACCACGCCGCTGCGCGACCTGGGGGTCAAGAAGACCGACATTCCCGAGGTCCTGCTGCAGGCGCTGGCCGATCCCTATGCGCGGCCCCCCCGCAACTATGGCTGCAACTACCTGATCGCGCTGGTGCGGCCTCTCGACGACGTCCTTGGACCTGACATCGACCGGGAACTGCCGGGCGACGAGGACCTCGTGACCCGCGGCAAGATCCTGGGCGTGGCCGCCGACGTCGCCTCCAGCGCGCTGATTCCCTTCCGCGGAGTGGTGCGCAAGGTCACCGGCGCCGAGGCGCACGACCGGCTCGTGCAGTCGGCCTACGTGGCCGGGAGCGTTCGCCGCGCGTACCTCAAGGGCCTCGGCGAGGCGAAGGGCTGCAATCCGCCCGCGACGCCGAGCCACGAGCGAGCCGGCTCCACGCCCGTCGTGGACAAGCGCGAGCCCCTCAAGCCGAAGTATCCGACGAAGACGTCTGACGCGTCGCAAATGCGCGACGGAACGACGTCAGTTCCCCGGCGGAAATAGCCGCCCGAAGCGCCGCCATGAGCGCCTGGAAGAAGGCGAGATTGTGCCAGGACAGCAGGACCTGGCCGAGGATCTCGTTGCTCTTCACCAGGTGGTGCAGATAGGCCTTGGAATAGTCGCGGCTGGCCGAGACGGCGCTCTCCGGGTCCAGGGGCGACTGGTCCTCCGCGAAGCGCGCGTTCTTGAGGTTGATCGGGCCATCCCACGTCCAGGCCTGGCCGTGCCGTCCGGAACGGGTGGGCAGGACGCAGTCGAACATGTCGACCCCGCGCGCGACGGCCTCCACGATGTCGATCGGCTTCCCGACCCCCATCAGGTAGCGCGGCCGGTCGGCGGGCAGCATCGCGGGCGCGTAGTCGAGCACCTCGACCATGGCGGCGTGTCCCTCGCCGACGGCCAGGCCGCCGATGGCATAGCCGTCGAAGCCGGTTTCCAGCATGCGCTCGGCGCTCTCCCGCCGGAGCGCCTCGTCCACACCCCCCTGCTGGATCCCGAAGAGGGCCTGCGCGTCGCGGCTGCCGAAGGCGACCTTCGAGCGCGCGCCCCAGCGGGCCGAGCGGCGCATCGCCTCGGCCGCACGCTCCGGCGTGGCCGGCAGGGCGACCAGCTCGTCGAGCTGCATGACGATGTCGGACCCCAGGAGATCCGCCTGGATCTCCATCGACCGCTCCGGCGACAGCACGTGCCGGCTCCCGTCGAGGTGGCTCTGGAACGTGACCGCCTCTTCGGTGACCTTTGAGATCTTCGAGAGCGACATCACCTGGAAGCCGCCGGAGTCGGTGAGGATCGGCCTGTCCCAGCGCATGAAGCGGTGCAGACCGCCAAGGCGGCGCACCCGCTCGGCCGTGGGCCGCAGCATGAGGTGGTAGGTGTTGCCCAGCAGGATGTCGGCGCCGGTCGCCCCCACCTGCTCGACCGTCAGCGCCTTGACGGTCCCCGCGGTGCCCACGGGCATGAACGCCGGCGTGCGGATTTCGCCGCGAGGTGTCGACAGCACGCCCGTTCGGCCCTTGCCGTCGGTCGCGGTGAGGGTGAAGGGGAAGGCCGCCATCACGCCGCTCTCCAGAGCAGGCTGGCGTCGCCGTAGGAGTAGAAGCGGTACTCCTTCGCGACGGCGTGGGCATAGGCCGCGCGCATGGTGTCGAGCCCCGCGAACGCCGACACCAGCATGAAGAGCGTGGACCTGGGCAGGTGGAAGTTCGTCATCAGCCCGTCCGCCGCCCGGAAGCGATAGCCGGGCGTGATGAAGATGGCCGTCTCGTCGCGAAAAGACGACACAACCCCGTCTTCGCCCGTGGCGCTCTCCAGCAGGCGGAGCGACGTCGTGCCCACGCAGACGATGCGGCCGCCGGCCGCGCGCGCCGCGTTCAGGCGCGCGGCGGTCCCGACGCTGACTTCGCCCCACTCGGCGTGCATGCGGTGCTCGGCCACGTTCTCGGTCTTCACCGGCAGAAAGGTGCCGGCCCCCACGTGCAGGGTCACCCGCTCGAAGCCTACGCCCATACCCTTAAGCCGCTCGAGGAGCTCGGGCGTGAAGTGAAGGCCGGCGGTGGGGGCGGCGACCGACCCCTCCTGCTCGGCGTAGACGGTCTGGTAGTCCGCGCGGTCCTTCTCGTCCTCGCCGCGCTTGGCGGCGATGTAGGGCGGCAGCGGCATCATCCCCCGCTCGGCGATCGCGGCCATCAGGTCCGGTCCCGAGAGGTCGAAGGCCAGGGTCACCTCGCCGCCCTCCCCCTTCTCGCGCACGGTGGCGTCGAGCGCGCCCAGCAGACAGGCGCGATCGCCGGCTTCACCGAAGACGATCCGATCGCCGGGCTGGAGCTTCTTCCCCGGCCGCATGAAGGCCGTCCAGACATGGCCGCTCTTCAGCTGGTGCAGCGTCGCCTCCACGGCGACACGGCTGTCGCCGCGCACGCGATGGCCCTTCAGCCGCGCCGGGATGACGCGCGTGTCGTTGACCACCAGGACATCCCCGGCCCGCAGCTGCCCGGGCAGGTCGCTGACGGCCAGGTCCCGAAAGGGCAGGCCCGGCTCCACCACCAGCAGCCGCGCAGCGTCGCGCGGGCTCGCGGGCCGCAGGGCGATCCGGTCCTCGGGCAGGTGAAAGTCGAAGTCGGCGAGCTGCATAGGAGCGCGGGTCAAGGCCATGCGGCGGGCACGGCGTCAAGCGCGGCGCTCGTCCACCGCCTTGCGGGCCCGCTCGACGGCGTCCGCGAGGCGCGCGCGATCCTCGGACCACTTCGCCTCGAGCCTCGCGCGGCGGGCCTCCAGGGCCGCAAGATCATCAGCGTGCGCGGCCTCGGCCGCGGCGAGCCGGGCTTCCGCCCCGGCGAGCCGCTTCAACGCCGCCTTGGACGGCCCTGGCGCGGCCTTCGCGACGCGCTTCGCGGGCTTCAGCTTCGCCAGCGCCGCACGCGAACCCGCCGGCCGCCTCAGGACCTCGCCCGGCCGCGCGCGGGCGGCCTCGGCCACCTCGGGGTCATCGGTCTCGTGAGCCAGTCCCGTCTTGAAGAGGTCCTGACGGCTGCCCCAGGCGGCCAGCGCCTTGGGCCGCGAAGTGGTCGCGACGACGTAGTCGGTCAGGCCGTCGGACGTCACGAACACCTTCAGCTTCGCCGCCATGGGATCGCCTCAGCGCAAGGCGCGGCCGCGCCGCCGGCTAGGCGTCGGCCGCGACCTTCATCGAGACGATCTTGCCGGGATTGCGGGGCGGCTCGCCCTTGGGCAGCGCATCGACGTGCTCCATGCCCTCGGTCACCTCGCCCCAGACGGTGTACTGGTTGTCGAGGAAGGTGGCGTCGTCGAAGCAGATGAAGAACTGGCTGTTGGCCGAGTTCGGATTGGCGGTACGGGCCATCGAGCATACGCCGCGCACGTGAGGTTCCCGACTGAACTCCGCGGGAAGATTGGGTTTCTTGGATCCGCCCATGCCCGATCCGGTGGGATCGCCGCCCTGCGCCATGAACCCGGGGATCACGCGGTGGAACACCACGCCGTCGTAGAAGCCCTCGCGCGCCAGTTCCTTGATCCGGGCGACGTGCTGGGGCGCCAGGTCGGGGCGGAGCTTGATAGTCACGGGGCCGCTCTCGAGCTCCATGAGCAGGGTGTTTTCGGAGTCCATCATTTCACCTCGACAGGAATCTGAATGTCGCACGCGGAGAAGTTGGCGCCGCCGGCCGCGATCGCCCGGGCGACTTCGGCCTTGAACCACTTGCCGGCCGGATCGATCACGCGGATCTTCGGCCGTTCCTTCTCCGGGATATCGCTCAGGACGCGGACACGTTCCATCCGGTCCTGCGGGTCGGGGACCGGCTCCCCCGTCTTGATGGCGGTGACCACCTCCTGCCCCGCGATCACGCGACCGAAGGCCGTGTAGCGCCGCTCGAGCCGCGGGAACGCCGCGCGCATGAGGAAGAACTGGCTGTTGGCGCTGTTCTCGTCCTCGCCGCGGGCCGCCCCCGCGACGCCCGCGCAGTAGAGGACGTAGCCGTTGATCTTCCCGTCCCGCGTCATCGGCGCGAGCATCATCGACTGCGTCGAGACCGGAACCGACTTGATGAACCCGATCTCCGCGACGCTCTGATCCTGGACCAGGGCGAAGGGCGTGTCCGGCCCCCGGCGGAACAGGAACTCGGCCTTCAGGTCGGGCTGCGACGAGCCGCCGGTGCCCCGGTTCTCGGGATCGCCGGTCTGGTCCATGAAGTCCTCGATCACCCGGAAGAAGGTGAGGCCGTCGTAGAAGCCCTCGCGCGCCAGCTGGCGGACGCGATCGCTGAACAGCGGGGCCACTTCGGGCACCAGCTCGAGGATGATCCGGCCCTTGTTGGTGTCGATGACCACCACGTCGTTGGGGTCGGGCGTGCGCCAGTCCGCCGCCGTCGGCGCGGCCGGCTTCGGCGGGACGGGCGGCGCGGCGGTCTTTCGCTGGGCCTGGGCGGAAGCGGCGCACGCAGCCGCCAGGGCGGCGGCCAGGAGAACGGTCCGGAGCGTCATGGGGTCCTCGTAGCCGGACGATGGGCGGCAGGCCAGCCCCGCCGCGCGTCTAGCTCCGCCCCACCTTGGCCAGCAGGCGTTCCTTGACCGCGGGGCTCACGAACTTGCCCACCTCGCCGCCGAGCTGCGCGATCTCCTTGACCAGCTTCGAGGCGATGGCCTGGTGGCGCGGGTCGGCCATGAAGAACACCGTCTCGATCTCGCGGTCGAGCTGCTGGTTCATGGCGGTCATCTGGAACTCGAACTCGAAGTCCGCGACGGCGCGCAGGCCGCGGACGATGAGCGTGGCGCCCATCTCGCGGGCGAAGTGCATGGTCAGGCCCTCGTAGGGCTGCACCACGACCTCGGTCTTGGCGCGCAGCGGCGCGATGGCCTCCTCGACGATGGCGACCCGCTCATCGAGGGAGAACAGCGGCCCCTTGCCGGCGTTGATCGCCACGCCGATCACCAGACGGTCCACCAGCTTGGCGGCCCGGCCCATGATGTCCAGGTGGCCGTTGTGGATGGGATCGAACGTGCCCGGATAGAAGCCGACGCGGGTCATGCGCTTTTTGGTCCCCCCAAGACGACCTTCGCCCTTTCGCCGCCAGGGCGGCGTCTGGCAAGTGGAAAACGCCCGAGGCCGCGCCCGCGCGCGACACACCTGTCGTTTCGTCAGCGCGCCAGATCGAAAGTTGCGAAGGGCTGGAGGCTGTCGATCGCTTCCACGGGCTGCGGCTCCCGCCAGGCGAACAGCCGGAACTGCATCCGGTCCGGCTCGACATCGATGACTGTGAAGCCGTTCCGCTCGCTGACCGGGGCCAGGGGCGACGTCGTCAAGGAGGAAGGCTTCTGCGGCGCGGACCCTCGGACGGCCGACGGCCAGCTGCTCGTGGAGCTGCCCAGCGTGCCGGCCAGGATCACGTTCACCGGGTTTGCCGACAAGTCGAGGTCGCCACTGCGCTCGATGCGGATGCCGCCAACCGCATGGAGATCGCCCGAAATGACCGCCGCCGGACGTGTGGCCTGCGCCGAGAGCGCGCGCATGAGGCGCTGGTGCTGACGGTTCCAGCCCTCCTGCCACATGTATTTGGGCCGTTCGACCGACAGCCGGCCCTCGCCCGATGCGGCGTTGAAGTCGGTGACCTGCGATCCATCGGCGGTCACGCGCGCCGCGCCCGAATTGACCACGATGTCGGGATACCATTCGCGCCACTTGCCGGCGGACCAGCCGGGAGGGTGCGACGGCACATGCAGCAGCTGGGCGGTGTCCTGCGCCTGGGTGCGCGCCAGAAGCCAGGCCTCGACCTCGGGGGGCACGAGGCCGGCCGCAGGCCCCTTCAGGGTGAGGTGGCCGCCGCAGTCGTAGATCAGCGCCTCGAACAGGCGTCCTACGCGCAGGCTGCCGAAGCTCTCCGACAGACCGTCCGAGCGGGCGCCCGAGATCCCGAGCGGGCGCGTGGCCTCGGGTAAGAACTCCGGATAGAACAACGTCTGGACCGCACGCTTGGCCTCGGCCGAGAAGTGGTCTGGCGGAAAGGTGACGAAGCGCTCCTCGGCCTCGTCGTTCTCAAAATAGTCGTGGTCGTCGCCAACGAAGTAGCTGGGCGTCGAGCGCAGGCTAACGCCATAGAGCGCGGCGATTTGCGCCTCGCCGATGCGCCGGATGATGTCCTCGTTCACCGTGCCCAGGAGCGGCTGCTCACGGTCGAACATTCCAAACTTCGCGTACCGCGCCTTCGTGGACGCCGCGACGCGCGGGTTGCGCGACTCCAGCCACGTCCGCTGGTCCCAGTAGATGTGGTCGCCGTTGGCGATGATCGCCTGAGGCTGGAAGCTCATCGCCCGCGCCAGCAACCGGCGACGCACCGCCATTGGTCGGAAGACCTCGGGCGCGCCCGGCGGCGACATGTCGGGATCACCGCCCGCGCAGGTGAAGGAGACAAGACGGAAGTGGTCGGGGCGCGAGTCCGGCGCTTCCAGAGTGGCCAGCGGCCAGGGATCGCAAAGCGCATCGCCGCCTTCGAACAGCTGCAGGCGGTGCACCCGACCCGGCGTCAGTCGCGATGCGCGGAAGCGCCAGTAGCGCCCGGCGATATCCGAGCGCAGGCCCGGAATCTGTCGACCGTCCACCCGCAGGGTCAGGCTTCTGCGGGCCGGACGCGTCAGGGAGGCCTTCAGCAGGATCTCGTCGTGGCTGACGGTGGGCAGGAGATGCGCAACGTCGCCGGTCCGCCATTCAGCGGTCTGCGCCGCGACGTTCGAAACGCCCAGGGAGATGGCCCCCACGCCAACGCCCGCACCGGCGAACAGTTCGCGCCGGCTCGGCCCGGCGCCCCGCTCGGAATCCGTCGTCATCACAACTCCCGTTCCGCCGTCCCGGCGGCGCTGCCTGCCCGTCAGCCTACGTTGCGACCTTGGCGCCGAATGTCTTCCAGATGACATTCGGGGCATGAGCTGGATCGACACCCTGCCCTGTTCGGCGCGCGATGCGCTGCTTTCAGCCGGTCGACGACGCGACTACCCGGCCGGCGCACAGGTCTATGGCCTGGGTGATTCTCCCGGCGGCCTCTATCGGGTGCAGACCGGCTCGGCGCGGATCTACCTCGGCGGCGCCGATGGCCAGATACTAATCCTTCGCCTCTCCCGCGCCGGCGACGTCTTCGGGCAGACGGTCGCCCTGGACGGCGCGCCGGCGCCGATCTTTGTGGAGGCCAGGACCCCGCTCTCGGTGCTGTTCTTTCCGCAGGCCGAGCTGAGCCGGCTACAGATGCGACATCCGGAGATCCTCGAGGGTCTCTCGCGTCAGGCTGCGACCACGATCCGCGGCCTGATGGCGGCGCTGCAGGAACTGGCGCTCATGCCGCTGCCTATGCGACTGCTGTCCCGTCTACGGGCCCTGTCGCGCGACGCGCCCGCTGCCGAGGGCTGGAGCCGGGTGGACATCTCGCAGTGGGAAGTGACCGCCATGCTGGCCGCCTCGCGTCCCGCCGTGAACAAGGCGCTGCGCAGCCTGGAACGTGACGGCGCCGTGCGGCTGGGCCGCGGCTGGATCGAGATGCGCAGCCACGGCTGAGGGCTGGCTCAGCCCTCGCCGCCGCCCGCGCCGCCCTCGGCCTCGTCGGACTCCTCGGGCGCGACCTCCGGAGCTTCGGGGTCCTCGCCCGTGTCGGCCAGCCGTTCGACCGAGACCACGTGTTCGTCGGCGCTGGTGCGGAAGATGATCACGCCCGACGTGTTGCGGCCGACCATCCGGACCTGGCGGACCGGCGTTCGGATCAGCTGCCCCTGGTCGGTGACGAGCAGGATCTGGTCGTTCTCGTCGACCGGGAACGAGGCCGCCAGGCGGCCGCCGCGCTTGGTGAGGTCCTGCGCCAGCAGGCCCTGGCCGCCACGGCCCGTGCGGCGGAACTCGTAGGCCGACGTCCGCTTGCCGTAGCCTTCGGTCGACACGGTGAGGATCACCTCCTCGGCAGCGCCGAGGGCCGCGATCCGCTCGGGCGACAGCGCGGCGTCGCCGACGGCCTCCTCATCGTCATCGGGCGCGGCGGCGTCCTCGATGTCCTCGCCCTCGCCGCCCGCCGCGCGGCGCATGGCGTTGGCGTGCTTCACGTAGGCGGCCCGCTCGTCGGCGGTGGCCGCCACCGAGCGCAGGATCGCCATCGAGATCACGGAGTCGCCGTCGGCCAGCCGGATGCCGCGGACGCCGGTGGAGTCGCGGCCGGCGAACACGCGCACCTCATCCACCGCGAAGCGGATGCAGCGGCCGAGGGCAGTGGTCAGCAGGATGTCGTTCTGGTCGGCGTTGCAGACCCCGACACCGATGATGGAATCGCCCTCGTCCAGCTTCATCGCGATCTTGCCGTTGCGCTTGATGCCGATGAAGTCGCTGAGCTTGTTGCGCCGCACGTTGCCCGAGCGGGTGGCGAACATGACGTCGTACTGGTCCCAGGTCGCCTCGTCCTCGGGCAGCGGCAGGATCGAGGTGATGCTCTCGCCGGGCTCGATGGGCAGCAGGTTGACCCAGGCCTTGCCGCGCGAGGTCGGGGTGCCCACCGGCAGGCGCCACACCTTGAGCTGGAACGCCTTGCCGCCGGACGAGAAGAACAGCATCGGGGTGTGGGTGTTGGCCGAGAACACCCGCGTGACGGCGTCTTCGTCCTTGGTCGCCATGCCGGAGCGGCCCTTCCCGCCCCGGTGCTGGGTGCGGTAGATCGCCAGCGGCGTGCGCTTCACATAGCCGCCGTGGGTCACCGTGATGACCATGTCCTCGCGGGCGATGAGATCCTCGTCCTCGACGTCGGCGTCGCCCTCGACGATCTGGGTGCGACGCGGCACGGCGAAGGCGTCCTTCACCGCCACGAGCTCCTCGCGGACGATCGCCATGACCTTCTCGCGCGAGCCCAGGATCTCGAGGTGCCCCTGGATGACGCCCGCCAGCTCGCGGGCCTCGCCGAAGATCTCCTCGCGGCCGAGGCCGGTCAGGCGCGACAGGGTCAGCGCGAGGATCGCGCGCGCCTGTTCGTCGGTGAGCCGGATCTGGTTTCCGTCCACCACGACCGTGCGCGGGTCGGCGATCAGCTCGACCAGCGGCAGCATGTCGCCCGCCGGCCAGTCGCGCGCCACCAGCCGCTCGCGCGCCTCGGTGGGGTCCTTCGACGAGCGGATGATGTGGATGAACTCGTCGATGTTGGCGACGGCGATGGCGAGGCCCACCAAGACGTGGCCGCGGTCGCGCGCCTTCGAGAGCTCGAACTTGGTGCGCCGGACGACGACCTCCTCCCGGAAGTCGACGAAGGCGGTGACCATCTCCTTCAGGCCCATCTGTTCGGGCCGGCCGCGGTTCAGCGCGAGCATGTTGACGCCGAACGAGGTCTGCAGCGGCGTGAACCGGTAGAGCTGGTTCAGCAGCACGTCGGGCGAGGCGTCGCGCTTCATCTCGATGACGATGCGCATCCCTTGCCGGTCGCTCTCGTCGCGCAGGTCGGCGACGCCTTCCACGCGCTTCTCGCGCACGAGCTCGGCGATGCGCTCGACCAGGGCGGCCTTGTTCACCTGATACGGGATCGAGGTGATGACGATCGCCTCGCGGTCCTTGCGGATCTCCTCGATCGTGGCCTCGCCGCGCATGATCACCGAACCGCGTCCGGTCATCAGCGCCTGCCGCGCCCCGGTGCGGCCGATGATCAGCCCGCCGGTGGGGAAGTCGGGCGCGGGCACCAGGTCGAGCAGCTCGTCGAGCCCGATCTCGGGGTTGTCCACATAGGCCAGGCAGGCGTCGACGACCTCGCCCAGGTTGTGCGGCGGGATGTTGGTGGCCATGCCCACGGCGATGCCGCCGGCGCCGTTCACCAGCAGGTTGGGGATGCGCGACGGCAACACCACCGGCTCCTGCTCGGAGCCGTCGTAGTTGTCCTTGAAGTCGACCGTGTCCTTGTCGAGGTCGGCCAGGATCGCCATCGAGGCGCGCGTCAGCCGGCTCTCGGTGTAGCGCATGGCCGCGGGCGGGTCGTTGTCCACCGAGCCGAAGTTGCCCTGCCCGTCCACCAGCAGCAGGCTCATCGAGAACGGCTGCGCGAGGCGGACCAGGGTGTCGTAGATCGCGAGGTCCCCGTGCGGGTGGTACTTACCCATCACGTCGCCGACGATGCGGGCCGACTTCACATACCCCCGGTCGGGCGTGTGGTTCTGCTCGTTCATCGAGAACAGGATGCGCCGGTGCACCGGCTTCAGGCCGTCGCGCACGTCCGGCAGGGCGCGGCTGACGATCACGCTCATCGCGTAGTCGAGGTAAGAGCGCTTCAGCTCGTCCTCGATGGCGATAGGGGCGATCCCCCCGGGCGCGTGCTCGGGAGGCGGGGTGTCTGCGGAATCGGTCAAGGGAAAGGAACGCCGTTCGAATCGGGAGGCTTATGTAGGGGTTCCTGATAGCACTCCGAAGGGGGCTGCGTCATCTCGCGCGGGCGCACGCGTACGCGCGCACGCGAAGCATCGACAGCCGCGGCGTGCGGCGCCACGGAAGCGTATCGGACAAGGAGGCCTGGATGGCGGCGGCGTTGGCGTGGGGCGTGAAGCAGAGCTTCCGGAGCTATGTGACCGGCTCGGGCGGGTCGGTGCGGGCCGACGCCGGAGCGGCCGAGGCGGACGACGGGTTCGTCTTCGCGGCCGACGGCGGCGACCTGGCCTTCGACGGCGAGGGCCGGCCGCGCGGGACCGGGCGGTTCCGGGGCGCGCTCGCGTTCCAGGCCCACGGCGGCCTGCTCTCGGTGAGCTTCTCCGACCCCTGGGTCGAGGCCGGGCCCGACGGCTGCGTGCTGTCCGTGGCCGACGCCGGCGGCCGGCGCGTCCCCTTCGCGAAGCTGGACGCCGCAGGGGCGGCCGTGGCGGCGGACGGCGCGGTCACCCTGCCCTGCGCGATCACGCTCGACGGCATGATGATCCTGGGCGACCACTACCCGCCCGGCACGGTCCTGGACCCGGTCACGGTGAGGATCTGACCGCGAGGGCGACGGGGCCCTGCATCGGAACGGCGCGCCGGGTGTTTTCCACGCTCAGCCTTCACCGTCCACGAGGTCCCGCTTGGCCCCCGCCGCCGATCCCGTCACCCCCGTCTACGACATGGCCCGGATGGCCCTGTCGGGCGACCCCGTCATGCTGCGCGCCCTGGCCGCGGCCATCGGCGGCTTCAGCATCCGGCTCGCGGCGGCGCTGGCGATCCTGGCGGTCACGCTGTGGCTCGCGCGGCGCCTGGGCCGGGTCGCCGAGAGGGCGATCTCCCGCGTCCACCGCAATGGCCAGGCGCCCGACCAGACCCTGGCCGCCTTCCTCTCGGGCCTCGTCCGCTATGTGATCATCGGCATCGGCCTCGTGGCCGTGCTGCAGCAGCTGGGCGTCCAGGCCACCTCGGTCCTGGCGGTGCTGGGCGCCGCCTCGCTGGCCATCGGCCTGGCGCTGCAGGGCACCCTGGGCAACGTCGCGGCCGGGGTGATGATCCTGATCCTGCGACCCTACCGCACCGGCGACCAGGTGGAGGTGAACGGCCGCAGCGGCACGGTCCGGGGCCTCGACCTCTTCAACACCCGCCTCGTGGACTACGACGGCCTGACCGTCTTCCTGCCCAACGGCAAGGTGTTCGGCGACACGATCGTCAACATCAGCCGCGGCGGCCGCCGGCGCATCGAGCTGCACTTCGGCGTCGACTACGAGGACGACCTGGACGCCGCGATCGCCACGCTGATCGAGCTGGCGCGCGCCGATCCGCGGGTGCTCGACGATCCGGAGCCCTGGGCCAAGGTGACCGCGCTCGCCGACTCCTCGGTGACGGTCACCCTGCGCTGCTGGGCGCAGCCGCAGGACTGGGTGAACACCCGCTACGACCTGGTGAAGGCGGCCAAGGCGGCGCTGGAGGCCGCGGGGCTCTCGTTCCCCTACCCCCACCAGGTGCAGCTCGACCGCAAGGACACCCGCCCGGCGCCGGGGGCGGTCCGTGGGGAACCACGAACGGACGCGAATGCGCCCGGCGCGCCGTGAGGCAGCGGGTCGGGCCCGTCACTCGTTGTC
>NZ_JAEUMN010000112.1 GCF_016793225.1 Phenylobacterium sp. | reverse complement strand
GCCTGGCCGTTCTCGATCCAGCCCTTCACCACCTGGGCCCGCTGCAGGTAGCCGGCCCGGGGATCGCGCACCGCCCACACCAGGAACTGCGGGGCCTTGCCCTTGGCCGCCAGCAGGTCCCCCCCCATGGGCACGCCGCGGGCGTAGGCCTGGCGCACGGTGTCGGTGCGGCTCAGGAGATCGGCCGGGAAGTCGTAGCTGGCGAAGAACCGCACCTTGATCCGCGGACCCGAGGTGGCGAACGTCTCCTTGCGCCGCAGCGCCGCATAGATCGCGTCGCGGCTGTTCTCCTCGGCCCAGACACCCGCCAGGCCCGACGCGCCCCAGGCCTGGTAGCGGCCGCCCGCCGCGGCGGCGTCGACGCCTTCCCAGCTCTTGGCGCCGTTCGGTGGCGCCGACCCGCGCAGGTCGGGCCGGGAGTCCGGCCGGCCGGTCTTGGAGAAGTAGTTGGGCTCCTCGACGCTGCCGGGAGAGGCGTTGTGGGTGTCGGACGAGCTGATGAAGCCGAACTTGAACGGGTTCGCGCCGACCTTTTCGCGGAAGATGATCCCGTCCTGCAGCGCCCGGCGCACATAGCCGCCGGCGAACTTCGTGATCGCCCGGTTCGTGCCGATGTAGCTCTCCATGATCTCGAAGTTCGCCCACTCGTCGTTGGGCGACAGCGAGGGATGGGTCTCGGACGTGCCCTTGATCTGGCTGATCTCGACCAGCGGCTCGTTGCGCATGCGCAGGTCGGCGTAGGCCCTGTCGATGGGCTTGCCGTTCATCCGGACGGTGTCGAACATCAGCCCGTCCGAGCCGTTCGAGTTGTGCGGGATCGCCAGGGCCTCGACGCCGTTCGCACGCCAGCCGTCCATGGCCTTCCAGAGGTTCTCCGGGTCGCGCGACGCATTCGCCGAATAGGGCAGGGCGGCGACCTTCGAGCCCTTGAAGATGACGTTCCGGTGCAGGTTCCGGCCGTCGGGCGCCGAGGTGTACTCGTAGCCGATGAAGGTGGTGAACCGGCCCGGCGCGTAGTTCCGGGCGGCGGCGTCCTGCACCTCGCGCCAGGCGCGCGAGGCGATCTCGGGCGAGCTGAACTCCGGCGGCAGGGTGCCGTCCCGGAAGCCCGTGACCACCCGCTGGAACGCCTGCCCGATTTCCTTGGGATCGTTGGAGAAGAGGCCCTGGGTGATCGGCAGTTTCGACAGCGGGCTGTGCGGATCGGCCGCCTCGCGGATGGCCCCCATGAACTCGGCGTGGTCGGTGACGCCCGCGAAGTCCAGCGGCCCGCCCTGCAGGCGGATGTCGAATCCGGCGGCGTGGCCGATCGCCTCGCCCTTGGCGAAGCGGTAGGCGTCGTCTGGCGACTTGCGGACGTTGAAGATGTAGGCGTCGAACGACAGGTAGGTGTGGACGTGCAGGTCGCCGAAATAGGCGTTGCGGTCGGTGTTGTGCCCGGGCAGGCGGGTGGGCGCCGGGGCCGCCTTGGCCGCGGGCCGCGCGGCGGCGGCCGGTTTCGGGGCCGGCTTCTGTCCCTGCACGGCCTGCGCCACCACGGCTCCGCCGCCGATCAGGACGCCGACCGCCACCGCGGGCGCCGCATAGCGCAGCATGGCCAGTTTCTTCGTGGTCATCGCGGGCCCTCCCGGCCTGACGTTCGAGTTTCTCTTATGCCGCCGGCTCGTACCAGATGGGCGAGGACCAGGCGCGTTCCATGATGGTGGGTGCGAGCTTGGGGTTGGGGGGCGTGCCGTTGCGCAGGGCGTCCCAGGTGGACCAGCGGCAGGAGGGGTTCTCGAGCACGCGGACGTAGTAGAAGGCCCGCTGCCTCGGGTTGAACTCCGG
>NZ_JAEUMN010000088.1 GCF_016793225.1 Phenylobacterium sp. | reverse complement strand
CCGGCTCGGGGGTGCGGCTGCAGGCGAAGGTGAGCGCCAGCGTGGGGACGAGGACGGCGGCGGGCGCGACGTGGCGGAGCTTCAGCGGCATGGGCCCGGAACGCGCTTCCCCGGAATTCGTCGCGTGATGCGCCTCGCGTCCCTGGCGTGAGGGGTTGACTCGGACGCCCCCCGCCTCAAGAACCCGGCCACGAAAAAAACCTCGAAGGAGCCCCGCCTCATGGCTGTCCGCGTCGCCATCAACGGTTTCGGTCGCATCGGCCGCCTGGTCCTGCGTTCGATCGTGGAGCATGGCCGCAAGGATATCGAGGTGGTCGCGATCAACGACCTGGGCCCGGTCGAGACCAACGCCCACCTGCTGCGCTACGACAGCGTGCACGGCCGCTTCCCGGCCGACGTGAAGGTCGAGGGCGACACGATCGTGATCGCCGGGTACGCGCCGATCAAGGTCACCGCCATCCGCGACCCGAAGGATCTGCCGCACAAGGACCTGGGCGTCGACATCGCGCTGGAGTGCACCGGCATCTTCACCGCCAAGGACAAGGCTTCGGCCCACCTGGAAGCGGGCGCCAAGCGCGTGATCATCTCGGCCCCGGGCGAGGGCGTGGACAAGACGATCGTCTACGGCGTGAACCACGGCACGCTGACCAAGGATGACGTGATCATCTCCAACGCGTCGTGCACCACCAACTGCCTGGCGCCGGTGGCGCACGTACTGCAGGAGCTGTGCGGGATCGAGCGTGGCTACATGACCACGATCCACTCCTACACCGGCGACCAGCCCACGCTGGATACGATGCACAAGGACCTGTACCGCGCCCGCGCCGCGGCCATGTCGATGATCCCCACCTCGACCGGCGCCGCCAAGGCCCTGGGCCTGGTGATCCCGGCCCTGGCCGGCAAGCTCGACGGCTCGTCGATCCGCGTGCCGACCCCGAACGTCTCGGTGGTCGATCTGAAGTTCGTGCCCACCCGCGCCACCACCGTCGCCGACATCAACGCGGCGCTGGAAGCGGCCGCCAACGGCCCGCTGAAGGGCGTGCTGGCGGTGACCAAGGACCCGCTGGTCTCGATCGACTTCAACCACAACCCGGCGTCTTCGACCGTGGCCCTGCCGCAGACCCAGATCGTGGACGGCGGCCTCTGCCGCGTCCTCAGCTGGTACGACAACGAGTGGGGCTTCTCGACCCGCATGAGCGACACCGCCGTCCACATGGCGTCGCTGATCTAAGAGAACGCCATGACCTTCCGGACCCTCGACGACGCCGATCTCCAGGGCCGGCGCGCCCTGGTCCGCGTGGACTTCAACGTGCCCATGCAGGACGGCGCGGTGGCCGACGACACCCGCCTGCGGGCCGCGCTGCCGACCATCGACAAGCTGCGGCGGGGCGGAGCAAGGACCATCCTGCTCGCCCACTTCGACCGGCCGAAGGGCAAGCGCGTGCCCGAGATGAGCCTGAAGCCGGTGGTCGGCCCGCTCGCCAAGCTGGTCGGCGCGCCGGTCGCCTTCGTCGACGACTGCGTGGGCGACGACGCCGCCAGGGCCGTGGCGGCCATGAAAGACGGCGACGTCCTGCTGCTGGAGAACGTCCGCTACCACGCCGGCGAGGAGAAGAACGACGCCGAGTTCGCGGCGGCCCTCGCGGCCAACGGCGACCTCTTCGTCAACGACGCCTTCTCGGCCGCGCACCGGGCGCACGCCTCGACGGAAGGCCTCGCCCGCCGCCTGCCCGCCTACGCCGGCGAGCAGATGCGCAAGGAGCTGGAAGCGCTGGACGCCGCGCTGGGCAATCCGCAGCGGCCGGTTCTGGGCATCGTCGGCGGCGCGAAGGTGTCGACCAAGCTCGACCTCCTGAACAACCTGGTCGGCAAGCTGGACTACCTGGCCATCGGCGGCGGCATGGCCAACACCTTCTGCTACGCCCAGGGCGCCGAGATCGGCGGCTCGCTCTGCGAGAAGGACATGGCCGACACCGCCCGCGAGATCCTGAAGAAGGCGCAGGCCTCGGGATGCCGCATCATCCTGCCGACGGACGTGGTGGTGGCCAGGGAGCTGACGGCGGGCGCGCCCAGCCGCACCATCGCGCTGTCGGACGGGGTTCCCGCCGACGAGAAGATCTTCGACGTGGGCCCGCAGACCCTTCAGCGCGTGCTGGAGGCCATGGGCGAGGCCAAGACCCTGATCTGGAACGGGCCCTTCGGCGTCTTCGAGGTGGAACCGTTCGACAAGGCCACGGTTGAAGCGGCGAAGACCGCCGCGAAGCTCGCCATGTCCGGGAAGCTTGTGGCGGTGGCCGGCGGCGGTGATACCGTGGCGGCCCTCAACGCGGCCGGCGTCGCGGACGACTTCACGTTCGTCTCAACGGCGGGCGGCGCGTTTCTTGAATGGATGGAAGGCAAGGAGCTGCCCGGCGTGGCGGCTCTGGCCCGATAGAAGACAGCTGGGGACCCGATGGCCAGGATTACGCTTCGACAGCTTCTCGATCACGCCGCCGAGCACGGCTACGGCGTGCCCGCGTTCAACATCAACAACATGGAACAGGCGCTGGCGATCATGGAGGCCGCGGAGGCCACCAACTCGCCCGTGATCATGCAGGCCTCGCGCGGGGCGCGGTCCTACGCCAACGACATCGTGCTGAAGCACCTGATCGACGCGATGGCCGAGATGTACCCGGACATCCCGATCTGCATGCACCAGGATCACGGCAACAACGAAGCCACCTGCGCCACGGCGATCCAGTACGGCTTCACCTCGGTGATGATGGACGGCTCGCTGAAGGCCGACGGCAAGACGCCCGCCGACTACGACTACAACGTGAAGGTCACCCGCAACGTCGTGGACATGGCCCATTGGGTCGGCGCCTCGGTCGAGGGCGAACTGGGCGTTCTGGGCTCGCTCGAGACCGGCATGGGCGAGAAGGAGGACGGCCACGGCTTCGAGGGCAAGCTGGGCCACGACCAGCTCCTGACCGATCCCGACCAGGCCGTGGAGTTCGTGAAGGCCACCGAGGTCGACGCCCTGGCCATCGCCATGGGCACCAGCCACGGGGCCTACAAGTTCACGCGCCAGCCGGACGGCGACGTCCTGGCCATGCACGTGATCGAGGAGATCCACCGCCGCCTGCCGAACACCCACCTGGTGATGCACGGCTCCAGCTCGGTGCCGCAGGACCTGCAGGACCTGATCAACAAGTACGGCGGCCAGATGCCCCAGACCTGGGGCGTCCCGGTCGAGGAGATCCAGCGCGGCATCAAGCACGGCGTGCGCAAGATCAACATCGACACCGACAACCGCATGGCGATCACCGCGGCGATCCGCCAGGTCTTCACCGAGAAGCCCGGCGAGTTCGACCCGCGCGGCTATCTGAAGCCGGCGAAGGAGGCGATGCGCAAGGTGTGCATCCAGCGCTTCGAGGAGTTCGGCACGGCGGGCCACGCCGACAAGATCAAGCCGATCCCGCTCTCGGCCATGGCCAAGCGCTATCAGGCCGGCGAGCTCGCGCCGAAGATCGGCGTGACGAAGGTCGCCGCCGAGTAGTCCTCACGCCGCGACCGGAGCGGATCCGGCGCGACGCTCTGCGCGGGCCTTCGCCGCACCGAAGGCCTCGCCGGCCGACCACAGGGCTGCTCCCAGCAGGGTCACGTCCTTGATGATGAAGCCGCCCGTCGCCGGATCGATGCCGGGCGTCGTGGCCAGGAAGCTCAGGGTCACGACCAGGCTGGCCGCGACCCCGAGGCTTCCCCATGCCGAGACCTGCGGGATGAAGCGCCGCGAGGCGACAACAAGCGCGAGCGCGATCTCGACCACGCCGACGATGTTGGACGCGCCCTGCTGGCCGGCCACCGCGTAGAGCCATGACAGCAGCGGGCTGTTCTCGAGCAGCGGGGCGATGGCCGCCGCCTCCTCCGGCGTGAACTTGTAGAGCCCGAACCCCAGGAAGAAGAGCACCAGGCTGTAGCGCAAGACGCCGCCTCCGACCGCAGTCAGGCGCGTCTCCGAAATCGCCGCACTCATCGTTTCCTCCATAATTGCGTGCAACACGCACATATCGACGCGAAGGGGCGTTCATGTCAATCTCGCCGTGCGAACAGGGTGCACGATGACCAAGCTGCGGACGGCAAATCTTCTCGGGGCGTTGGCGGGTGAGGTCAGCGAGCGGCTCCGGCGGCAGATGGCGCGGCGCCCGAACGAGACCGACTCCTCGGCGGCGGCGCTGAACGTCCTGAGCTTCTGGGACGGGTGTTCCAACGCCGAGCTCGCGCGCATGCTGGCGCTGTCGCACCCCGCGACGGTGCGCCTCGTCGACAAGCTCGAGGCCGCGGGCCTGGTCCGCAGCGGACAAGGGCAGGATCGCCGGGCGGTGGCGCTCAGCCTCACGGAAGCCGGCCGGGAGCGCGCGCGAGCCATACTGGCCGACCGTTGCGTGGCGCTGGGCGAGGTGGTCGGCATCCTGGCGCCTGACGAACAGGCGCAGCTGGAGGCCCTGCTGGAAAAGCTGCTTCGCGGCGTCACCACGGGCGGCTGGCACGCGGGCCACATCTGCCGCCTCTGCGACGGGATCGTCTGTCCCGAGGACCGCTGCCCGGTCCACCAGAAGGCCGAGGCGCTCGAGGGCGGGGCGGAATCCGGGGATCCCTGAACCGCGCATCCAGCTTGGCCGTTCGTGCGTTGTCGTCGCGATGGCCACGCGCGCAGACAAGGCCGAGGAGCCCTACCTCACCGCCCTGGCGAGGGCCGCCGCCGGGGCGCTGATCTTCGGCTTCCCGCTGCTGATGACCATGGAGATGTGGGAGCTGGGCTTCCACATGGGCCGGTTGCGCCTGGCGCTCTTCGTCGTAGTGACCGCCGCCGTCGTCTTCGGGCTGGCCCGCTTCGCCGGCTTCCGGAACGAGACGTCGCTCGCCGACGACGCCCTGGACACCCTGGCGGCGTTGCTGGTGGGCTTCGTGGTCTCGGCGCTGCTGCTCTGGGTGTTCGGCCTGCTCGGGCCGCAGACGGGCCTGCGCGAGGCGGTGGGCATGATCGCCGTGCAGGCCGCGCCCGCCAGCATGGGCGCGGTCCTGGCCAACAAGCAGCTGCAGGAGGGCGCCGTGCGCACGCCGGCGGAGGATCGGGCGGGCTACGCAGGCGAGCTGTTCCTGATGACCGCCGGGGCGCTGTTCCTCGCCTTCAACGTCGCGCCGACGGAAGAGATGATCCTCATCGGGTTCAAGATGAGCCCGTGGCACGCGGCGGCGCTGATCCTGTTGTCGCTGACGACGCTGCACGCCCTGGTGTTCACCGTCGGGTTCGCGGGACAGCATGGCCACGAAGGCCATCTCCGCGCCTTCCTTCATTTCACGCTCGCCGGCTACGGCCTGGCGCTGCTGGTGAGCGTGTACGTGCTGTGGACCTTCGGCCGCTTCGAGAGCGGGCTCAGCGAGGCGGTCCGCGCCGTCGTCGTCCTGGGCTTTCCCTCGGCCGTCGGGGCCGCGATCGCCCGGCTGGTGGTGTGAGATGGCGACACGCCGGCCGACGTCGAAACCCGCCGCCAAGCCCGCCGCGAAGCCCGCGGCGAAGAAGGCCGCGGCGAAGCGGACCCCGGCCCTCGAATGGGCGGCCGCCGCCCTGGGCCTCGTCGCCACGGCCGGGGTGCTCGGCTATTCGGTGTGGGAGGGCCTGACGGACCATGCCGACGCGCCCCGGCTGAGCCTGTCGGCGGGCGTCCCCGAATCCACGCCGGCGGGATTCGCCGTGCCGGTCACGGTGCGCAACGACAGCTACGCCACCGCCGCCGACGTCGAGGTGCGCGCCGTGCTCGAGGCCGGCGGACGGGTGGTCGAGGAGCGCCGCGCCTCGTTCGCCTATGTCCCCGGGCGCGGCGAAGCCCGGGGCGGCGTGCTCTTCCGCGCCGACCCCTCCGCCGGCCGCGTCAGCCTCGAGGCCGAGGGCTGGCAGGACCCCTGAGGCGCGGCGCGCGGGCGCGTTCGGCGCGGCGCATTGATCCGCATCAAACCGGCGGCGCGACCAGGGCCTAGGCTGGCCGCATGTCCGTCGCGCCCGAACTTCCGACCCGCAGCCCGTACGAAGCCTTCGGCGGCGAGGCCGGCATCCGCCGCCTGGTGGACGCCTTCTACGACGTGATGGACGGCGACCCGGCGGCGGCGGGGATCCGGGCCATGCACGGCGACGACCTCGGCGCGATCCGCCAGCGCCTCGCCGACTGGCTGGTCGGCTGGATGGGCGGGCCTCCGGTCTACGGACAGCGCCACCCCGGCCGCCCCTGCATCATGTCGGCCCACGCGCCCTACGCCATCGGCGCCGAGGAGGCCGGGCAGTGGATGGCCTGCATGCGCAAGGCGATGCTGCTCGAGCCGCCGCCCGCCGACTGGCGCGCGCCGCTCGAGGAGGCCTTCCGTCGCATGTGCGAGAGCCTGCGCAACCACTGAGGCGCGGGGCTCCGAGCCTCACGCCTCGATGGGATTTCCGCGCATCTCCCGGATGAAGAAGAGCCCCACCACGGCGGTGAAGGCCGCCACGGCGATGGGATACCAGAGGCCGAAGTAGATGTTCCCCGTCGCCGCCACCATGGCGAAGGCGGTCGTCGGCAGGAAGCCGCCCAGCCAGCCGTTGCCGAGGTGGTAGGGCAGCGACATGGACGTGTAGCGGATCCGCGCCGGGAACATCTCGACCAGCGCCGCGGCGATGGGGCCGTAGACCATGGTCACGTAGAGCACGAGCAGGAACAGCAGGCCCACGACCATAGGCCTGTCGACCTTGGCCGGGTCGGCCTTGGCGGGATAGCCGGCGGCCGTGAGGATCGTGCCGAGCTGCTTGCCGAACTCCGCCTTGCGCGCCGCGGCGTCGGCCGGCGCGGCGTCGGGCGAGGCGATCTCGACCTGCCCGACCCGGACGATGGCGCCCGAGGTCCCCGGCGGCGCGGCCGCGTTCTCGTAGCTGACGCCGGCGGTGGCGAGCGTCGACTTGGCGATGTCGCAGCCGCTCGAGAAGACCGTCTTGCCCACGGGGTCGAACTGGAACGAGCAGTCCGCCGGATTGGCGATCACCGTCACCGGCGCTCGCGCCGTCGCGTGGGCGAGGTCCGGATTGGCGGCCTCGGTCAGCGCCTTGAAGATCGGGAAGTAGGTGAGCGCGGCGACGACGCAGCCGACAAGGATCACCGGCTTGCGGCCGACCTTGTCCGAGAGCCAGCCGAAGACGATGAAGAACGGCGTCCCCAGCGCCAGCGCGATGGCGACGAGCGTGTTGGTGAGCGCCCCGTCCACCTTCAGCATGCGCTCGAGGAAGAACAGCGCGTAGAACTGGCCGGTGTACCAGACCACCGCCTGGCCCGCGGTGAGGCCCGCCAGCGCCAGGATCACCAGCTTGAGGTTCGACCACTGGCCGAAGCTCTCCTTCAGCGGGCTCTTCGAGGTCTTGCCCTCGTCCACCATCTGCTGGAACACCGGGCTCTCGTTGAGCCGCAGGCGGATCCAGAGCGAGACGCCCAGCAGCAGGATCGAGACCAGGAACGGGATGCGCCAGCCCCAGGCCTTGAAGGCGTCCTCGCCGATGTGGGCGCGGACCACCAGGATCACGATCAGCGAGAGGAAGAGGCCCGCCGTCGCCGTCGTCTGGATCCAGCTGGTGTAGAGGCCGCGCTTGCCCGGCGGCGCATGCTCGGCCACGTAGGTCGCCGCCCCGCCGTACTCGCCGCCCAGCGCCAGGCCCTGCACCAGCCGCAGGGTGATCAGCAGGATCGGCGCGGCCACGCCGATCGTCTCGTAGCTGGGCAGCAGGCCCACGACGAAGGTCGACAGGCCCATCAGCAGCATGGTCACGAGGAAGGTGTTCTTGCGGCCCCACAGGTCGCCCAGGCGGCCGAAGACGATCGCCCCGAACGGCCGCACCGCGAACCCGGCGGCGAAGGCCAGCAGGGCGAAGATGTAGCCGGTGACCTCGTTCACGCCCGAGAAGAAGTGGGCCGTGATGAAGCTGGCCAGCGAGCCGTAGAGGTAGAAGTCGTACCACTCGAACACGGTGCCCACGGAGGCGCCGGCGATCACGCCGACGTTCCCCCGCCGCGCCGCGGGCGCCGCCTCCCCTGCCGCCGCCATGCCGTCCCTCCCCCGCTTTCGTTGGCGGGACGGTAGGGCCTCGCCGCGCCCGCGGCCAGCCCCCAGGGGCCGCGGCGGGGACGCTGCGGATCAGCTCTCGGGCAGCTCGCCCATGGCGCTCTGCAGGTAGTTCTGCTCGCCCAGGCTCTTCACCAGGCTGAGCTGGGTCTCGAGGTAGTCGATGTGCTCCTCGGTGTCCTCGAGGATCTCGCGCAGCACCTCGCGGGAGACGAAGTCGGCCTGCGCCTCGCACAGCTTGATGCCCTCGATGAGCGTCTGACGCCCGCCCACCTCCACCGCGAGGTCGGCGGTCAGTCCCTCGACCACGGTCTCGCCGATCGAGAGCTTGTGCAGGTCCTGCAGGTTCGGCAGGCCGTCAAGGAAGAGGATGCGCTTGATGAGCTTGTCGGCGTGCTTCATCTCGCCGATCGACTCTTCATAGGTGATCTTGCCGAGGCGGGCGAAGCCCCAGTTCTCGTACATCCGCGCGTGCAGATAATACTGGTTCACGGCGGTCAGTTCATTGGTGAGGACCGCATTGAGCATGCGGATGATCCCCTTGTCGCCCTGCATTGAAACCGCCTCCGATCAAATCAACTTACCTCGAATGCCTTTGGCTCCGGGGCGCTGTCAAAGACAATGTCTGCGAGTGATTTGCGGTTGCTGCGAAAAGCCGGGATTCGACTGAGAATGATTTGCGATTGCTGTATTTTCGCCCCGTCTGGGCGAACCGAAGCGTCGCAGGGCGCCTACTCGGCGGCGTAGCGCAGCGCCTCGCGATCCTCTTGCAGGATCTCGCGCATGTCGCAGACGCAGCGCGCGCACTGCGGCCTGGAATCGCACGCCTTGAAGATCTGCGCCGGGCGCGTGGCGCCCGCGGCGATGGCGGCCCGCACGTCGCGCTCCCGGATGCCATTGCAGTTGCAGACGTACATGGGGCGCGGAGGCTCCTGGCTGACCCGTCCCATCTAGCCCATTGCGAACGCGTTTGCAAGTCATTCGCAATACCGTTCGAGGGCTTGGAGCCGCCGCGGGCCTGGGCCAAGCTGGGCCGGCGGACGGAGGCTCGCGATGATGCTGACGGTGCTGGCCCTCTCGGCGGCGCTCCTGCAGGAGCAGGCCGTGCGCGAGGCGATCGAGGACGAGATCGACTTCGGCGTCCACGCCACGATCGACAAGGACATCGACCGGTACATGGAGACCGTCCCGGCCGACTACCGGATCGTCGAGGACGACGGCTCGATCACCGACCGGGCCGCGCTGCGGGCCAGGCAGCTGCAGGCCTGGTCGATCATCACGCGCACCCATGCGCTGCGGATCGACGTCACCAGGGTGGAGGTGGGCTGCGACGGCCACTGCGCCACCGCGTGGACCGACCAGCGCTGGGACCGTCAGATGCTGGGCCGCGACGGCCGGACCGAGTTCAACGTGGTCACCACCCAGAAGCACGTCGAGCGCTGGGAGGCGCGCGACAGCCGGTGGATCCAGGTCTCCATCGAGGAGCTGGGCGGCGAGACCCTGGTCGACGGCAAGCCCTACTAGCCCGCCGGGGCGCATGATCCAGATCAAGGCGCCGGCCCCCGAGCCGAGGCACGAAAGGCGCTTGTCCCGCGCGATCGAAGAGCGACCCGCATGAGCATCGCCAAGGCCGGCCTGGGCCATCGTCCCGCAGTCCGCCCGGTGGAGCCCGAGCCGGCCCCCACCACCGAGCAGGTCACGAAGCTCGCCGTCACCGGCGCGATCGAGGGCGCGCAGGACGCCGAGCTTGCGGCGCTGCGCGCGATCGGCGGCGCCGGCGCCGAGGGGGTCGATGCGATCCTGGAGGGCGACGCCCCCGACGACGCGGCCGCCATGCAGCGGGCCCTGGGCGCGCCGGTGAAGGCGAGAACGCCGCGCCGCACCCGGGACGACCTGGCCGACAACTGGCGGCAGGGCGGCTATCCCTACAAGTACAAGATGCTGCGCCGCGACTACGAGGAGCAGAAGTTCGTCCTGCAGACCGAGCTCCTGAAGCTGCAGGCCTGGGTGAAGGACTCCCGCCAGCGGGTGGTGATCCTGTTCGAGGGCCGCGACGCCGCCGGCAAGGGCGGCGCCATCAAGCGCTTCATGGAGCACCTGAACCCGCGCGGCGCGCGCGTCGTGGCCCTGGAGAAGCCCAGCGAGGTCGAGCGGGGACAGTGGTACTTCCAGCGCTACGTCCAGCACCTGCCGACGGCGGGCGAGATCGTCCTCTTCGACCGCAGCTGGTACAACCGCTCGGGCGTCGAGCGCGTCATGGGCTTCTGCACGCCCGCCGAGTACGAGGAGTTCCTGCGCCAGGCGCCCGAGTTCGAGCGCAACCTGGTCCGCAGCGGCATCCACCTGATCAAGTTCTGGTTCTCGGTCAGCCGCGACGAGCAGCGCCGGCGCTTCAAGGAGCGCCAGGTGCATCCGCTGAAGCAGTGGAAGCTCTCGCCGGTCGACCTGGCGTCGCTGGACAAGTGGGACGACTACACCCGCGCCAAGGAGGCGATGTTCTTCCACACCGACACCGCCGACTCGCCCTGGACGGTCGTGAAGTCGGACGACAAGAAGCGCGCCCGGCTGAACGCCATGCGCTACGTGCTGCACTCGCTGCCCTACGCGGGCAAGGACATCGACCGCATCGGCGCCGTCGACGACCTGCTCGTGGGCCGCGCGAACATCATCCACGAGCGGGGCGAGCACGACCTCGCGAGCGGCCGGTACGTCTGAGCCCCCCCGCAGGCGATTGCCCGGGTCGGACCGGCGCGGCAGAGTGACGGCCCGCCTGGCCTAGAGGACCCGCCGCGCATGGGCAGCCGCCATCTCGTCGACCCCCAGCTGCTGCCGCTGCTGGACACCATCCCGCCCCTGCAGCTGAGCATCGAGGCGCTGCCGGCCATCCGGTCGCGGCCGGTCATGTTCCAGCCCGACCCGGCGGACGTGGCGCGCACCGATCTCGAGGTCCGGACCATCCCCGGCCCCGCCGGCGCGCCCGGCGTCGAGGTGCTGATCTACCGGCCGCGGGAAGGCGCCGGAGCGCGCCCGTGCATCCTGCACATCCACGGCGGCGGCTTCGTCACCGGCGACGCGCGGGGCCAGGAGGCGGCCCATCGGCGGCTGGCGGCGCAGCTGGGCTGCGCGATCGTCTCGGTGAACTATCGCCTGGCGCCCGAGACGGTGTTCCCCGGCGCCGTGGAGGACTGCTACGCGGCGCTGTCCTGGGTGATGGCCGAGGCGGACGAGCTGGGCGTCGACCGGGCCCGCGTCGGCGTCATGGGCGAGAGCGCGGGCGGCGGCCACGCCGCGGCCCTGGCCCTGCTCGCGCGCGACCGCGGCGAGCATCGCCTCGCCTTCCAGCACCTCATCTATCCGATGATCGACGACCGGACCTGCGTGGCCGCCGATCCGCACCCGTTCGTCGGCGACTACGTCTGGACCCGCGAGGCGAACCGCTTCGGCTGGGAGAGCCTGCTGGGCCACCCGCCCGGCCGCGACGACGTCTCGCCCTACGCCGCCCCGGCCCGGGCCCAGGACCTCGCGGGCCTTCCGCCGACCTACCTCGCCACGGCCGCCCTCGACCTCTTCCTGGAGGAGAACCTCGAGTTCGCCCGCCGCCTGACCCGCGCGGGCGTGCCCGTCGAGCTGCACGTCTATCCGGGCGCCTTCCACGGCTTCCAGTGGGCCGCCGCCTCCGACGTGGCCCGCACCGCCGCCCGCGACACCGAGGCCGCCCTGGCCCGGGCCTTCGCGGGGTAGGCGACGGGCCGACGTGCGTCCGCTTCTGGCGGCGGCGCGGCTTCTCCTGTGGACAGGTCGTGCGGGGAGTCGCCAAGGCCGCGGACTTCGGCGACGAAGCGCCCGGCCCGGGGATTCCACCAAGCGAGGTCGAGACGCCATGCGGGAGAGCGCCGCCGAGTATCACAGCCGTCACGCGGGCATGCTCGCCTGGAACGGGGCCGACCACGGCTGGAAGCGCCGGAGCGCCGGCGACGTCGCCTATGTCCTCGAGGCGCTGGGGGCCACGCCCGACGGCTTCGCCCGGGTGCTCGCCCTCGCCGCCGACATCACGCCGGGACACGTGCCGGCAGGGCTCGTCGACGTCGCGCCGGGGTTCCGGATCGGCGTCAACCGCCTCCCGACGGACCATCCCACCAGTGAGCCGCTCGGCGTCTATGGCAGCGCGGTCGTGGTCGCCTGGACCACCAGCCCGAGGTCGCCGCGCCGCGGGTCGGGTCAGCCCGATAACCGGGGCGTGGCGCTGCCCGGCGGTCCGCCTCGTCCGGCGCCGCCCGTGCGCCACGGGACCTGAGCGTTGACCACCTGCGTCGGCCCGAGGATCTGCGGGGTCTGGGCGTACTGCAGTTCGGCGAGCTGCTCGCGGGCCGCCTCGACCAGCTCGGTGAACGTGATCTTCGCCCGCTTCCTCAGCAGGCTGGCCAGCGTGAAGGTGAAGGCGCCGTAGCTCGTCGCGCCGTGACGGTACTCGTAGCTGAACTGGTCCTCGGCGCAGGCCTCGATGATCAGGGGCAGGTAGGGCCCGACGATCCCTTCCTGGGCTTTCGCGCGGCGGTACTCCGCCTGGGCCGTCTCGGCCCGCAGCATGGCCGCCCGCCCGAGCCGCAGCTTCGCGCCCGACTTGCCGAAGAACTCCGCGTTCGTCTTGTTGCTGGTGGCGAACTCGGGGTTGATGCGCTCGAAGTCTCGGTCCACCCACATCTCGGCCTTGGCGTCCCACTTCAGCTGGCGGTGACGGATGTCGTCGGGCGGGTTGATCCCGCGGGGCCGCGCCCCGCCCTGCCGGTGGATGCCGCCCGAATGGCAACAGTCGAAGATCATCGCCAGCCGCGTGTCGTAGGGCAGCTGGCTGTAGAGGCCCGCGATGTGCTCGTCGGTCACCGCCGTGTCCATGGACCAGTCGAAGTCACAGGGCACCAGCGTCTCCACCAGGCGGTCCGGTTCGTCGTCAGGCCCATACTCGGGCATCTGCGCCCCGTGGCCGCTGTAGTAGAAGACCCTCTCGTCGCCGGGCCTGGCGTCCTCGAGCAGCCATTCGAGCCGTTCGCGGATGCCCTGCGCCGTCGCGCGCCGGTCCAGGCAGGTCCGGATCTCGTCGGGCGCGAACCCGCATTCCTGCAGCACGGCGCTCATGGCGAACACGTCGTTGACGCAGCCCTCCAGGCGCGAGCCGGGATCGATGTAGTCGTTGATGCCGACCAGGAGCGCGCGGCGGCGGCCCTTCGTCTCGCGCTGCGGCCGGGCCCGCGCCTTCGCCGGCTGCGGCCCGAAGCCGAAGAGCTTCGAGGCGCCCATGGCCGAGGCCTCGAACGGCCGCCAGAACTGCGCCACGGCCTGTGCGTGGCCCAGGTATCCGGACGAATTGTGCGCGGCCAGCCCGCCGCCGAACGGCGTCAGCACCTGGGTGAAGTTGGTCGCCTCGGGCAGGGAGATGCGCTTGGTGAAGACCGGGTCAGCCGGGTTGAACAGGTGCCACCAGCGCCGCACGTTCGGCAGGGGCTTGAGGCGGCCGTTGGCCAGGTTGCCCTTCACGAAGTCGTTCGCCAGCTGCGAGCCGAAGGTGACGTAGTGCGCCGCCTTCAGCACCCTGGCCGTGTCGTCGGCCTTCGCGTCGGGGTGGCTGAGGGCATTGTAGGTGACCAGCGAGCCCAGGCTGTGGGCCAGGATGATGTGCGGCTTGAAGGTCTTCACCTTGTCCAGGAACAGCGCCCGGCTCTGCGCCTGGAACCCTTTGTCGCTGACCCAGGCGACGACGTAGCCCGCGGTCCACTCGATCCGGTCGAACAGGCCCCGCTCGCGGCGGAAGACATTCTCGATGCCGCTGCGGCCGAGCAGGAACGCGGCGCGGGCGATCTCGCCCACCGACAGGTCCACGTCGTCGAAGATCGGGTCGTAGTAGCAGGCCTCGAACTCAAGCTGGACGCTCGAGTGCTCGTAGACCTTGCGGACCGTCGCCTTCCACTCCTCGAACCAGTTGGCTTCCTGCTTGCCCAGCCCATGGACGCCGAGAATCCGGATTGTCTGAGGCATCGCTCAACCCCGAAGCGAACTGACCCCCACAGGACAACACCAGGTGGGATGTAACGCAAGCCGGGGATCGGCGGTCGGCGACGTCGCCGCGTGCTGGTCAGCGCCGCCGCAGGGCGAAGGCGACGACCGCCGCGCCCGCCGCGATCACCAGCGCGTCCTCGATCAGGCCGCTGCGCGTCTGCCCCATCCGGGACATGGCGCGCCTGCGCCCGCCCAGGGTGAGGTAGGCCAGCGGGGCCGCGGCGCCGACGGCCAGGACGGCGCCGGCCCGCTCACGGCCGTGCGGCGCGAGGGCCGCGCCGGCGATGCCCGCGCTGAGCGTTCGGGCGAGCAGGCCCAGAGGCGCCGTCCTGTCGGGCGCCGACCTGAGCTTGTCGCCGAGCAGCTCGCCCACGCCCAGGACCAGGGCGCCCGATCGGAACAGGGGCCCGTCCAGCAGGAACAGCCGGCCCGGCGTGCGGCCGCCGGCGAGGCGGGCGGCCGCGAGCACCGCCATCGGGGTCATCGCACGCGCGCCGGCGACGGCGCCGATCAGGGCGGAGGGGATCAGTCCGGGAAGCGCCATGCCCTC
>NZ_JAEUMN010000021.1 GCF_016793225.1 Phenylobacterium sp. | reverse complement strand
GGCTGCCGCGAGAGCCTGGTGGACGCGATCCGCCGCGGCACCGACGTGATGCTGGCCGGCAAGGTCGCGGTCGTCCTCGGCTACGGCGACGTGGGCAAGGGCTCGGCCGCCTCGCTGCGCAACGGCGGCGCGCGCGTGGTGGTCACCGAGATCGACCCGATCTGCGCCCTGCAGGCGGCGATGGAGGGCTATGAGGTCCAGACGATGGAAGACGTCGCCGACAAGGCCGACATCTTCGTCACCGCCACCGGCAACAAGGACGTGCTCACCGTCGACCACATGCGGCGGATGAAGAACAACGCCATCGTCTGCAACATCGGCCACTTCGATTCCGAGATCCAGATCGCGGGCCTGCGCAACTACAAGTGGGACAAGATCAAGGATCAGGTCCACCACGTCGAGTTCCCGGACGGCAAGAAGATCATCGTGCTGTCGGAAGGCCGCCTCGTGAACCTGGGCAACGCCACGGGCCACCCGTCGTTCGTGATGTCGGCGTCCTTCACCAACCAGACGCTCGCCCAGATTGAGCTCTGGCAGAACGGCGCCAAGTACGAGACCAAGGTCTACACCCTGCCCAAGCACCTCGACGAGAAGGTGGCCATGCTCCACCTCGAGAAGCTGGGCGCGAAGCTGACGACCCTGTCGAAGGATCAGGCCGACTACATCGGCGTGGCGCCGCAGGGTCCGTTCAAGCCCGAGCACTACCGGTACTGACGAGCCCATCGCCAGTCTGCGACGGAAGGGCGGCTCCTTGCGGGGCCGCCCTTTTCGTTGGCGCGCAACCCTGGGGCCCCGCCGCGCCGCCCGCTACTTTTGTTAGAAGATCCACCCAATACACCATTTCTGGTAGAATTGCGCTGGACCGGTCCGCAGCATCTGAGCTACGGGCGAAGCTGTGCCGCTCGCGCTGATCCTGTCGTCGTTCGTCGCCGCCTCGCGGATTGGTGGGGCGGCGCAGCAGTATGTGCTGGCGGCGCACAAGATCGATCCCGTGCTCGCGCCGACGGTGATGTTCGGCCGGACGCCGGCCCGCGGCGGGCGTGGCGAGGTCACCTCGCCCGACGTGTTCCAGCGCATGCTGGGCGACATCGAGGCCGACGCGCTGTTCGGCATGGTCGACCTGATCATCACCGGCCACTTCTCCAGCCCCGAGCAGGTGGAGATCGCCGCGGGGGTGATCGGACGCGTACGCAACGCGGATCGTAACGACGCCTGGGGCGCGCGGCCGCTGGTGCTGGTGGACCCGATACTGGGCGACGCGCCCAAGGGCCTCTACGTGACGTACGAGGTCGCCCAGGCGGTGGAGGACCAACTGGTCCCGCTGGCCGACTGGCTGACCCCGAACCTCTGGGAGCTGGCGTTCCTGGCCGATCGCCAGATCGACACCGCCGCGGCGGCGCGCGACGCGGCGCGGAGCCTGGGCAAGCCGGCGCTCGTCACTTCCGCCCCCGCCGGCGAGGGCGAGATCGGCCTGCTCTACGTCGACAAGGAAGAGGCGGTGCTGTTCGCCCACCGCCGCATCGCCACGGCGCCCAACGGGACGGGCGACCTGGTCACCGCGAGCTTCGGCGCGGGGCTGGTGGAAGGCCGCGATCCCCGCGACGCTGCGGAACGCGCAGCGCGGGCGGCGGCCGAGACGGTCGCGGCGGCGGAGGCCTGGAAGTCCACCGAACTGCCGATCGTCGCCCTGGCCGAGCGCATCGTGAACCCCGCCGCCCCGGTGCGCGTCGAGATCCTCTGACCTCGCCGCCGCGGGTCCTTGCGCCGCGCGGCGAGGCGCGTACGAGTCGGCGCATGACGGACATCCACGGCTTCGTCCCCGCCCGCTTCGCGGCGGTCAAGGACGCCTTCGCGGCCAGCTTCGCGGCGGGCGAGGAGCTCGGCGCGCGCTTCACGCTGGTCGAGGCGGGCGAGGTGGTGCTCGACCTCATGGGCGGGTTCGCCGACCGCCGGCGGGAGCGTCGCTGGGCCGAAGACACGCTGGCGCCGGTGTTCTCGACCACCAAAGCCGTGGCCGCCCTCATGATCGCGCGCCTAGTGGACACCGGCCGCCTCGACTACGGCCAGACGGTCGCCAGTGTCTGGCCCGAGTTCGGCCAGGCCGGGAAGGCGGGGGTCACCCTCGAGCAGATGATCTCGCACCAGGCGGGCCTGCCCGGCTTTCCGGAGCCGATGGACCCTGCGCTCTGGGCCGACTGGGACGCGATCTGCGGCCGGCTGGCGGCCATGGCGCCCATGTGGCCCCCGGGGACCGCGAGCGGCTACCACCCGGTGACGGTGGGCTATCTCGTGGGCGAAGTCTTCCGCCGGGTGGACGGGCGGTCCATCGGCGCGGCGTTCCGCGAGGATCTGGGCGGACCGTTCGGGCTCGACCTCTGGATCGGCCTGCCGGCCGAGGCCGAGGGTCGCGTGGCGGAGCTGCAGCGGCCCAGCGCCATGCCCGACTTCGGCGAGATCAATGCGGCCACCCGGGCCGCCTTCCTCGCGCCCTGGTCGTCCGCCGCCGGCAAGGCCGGGGCCGACTACCGGCGCATGGAGGTGCCCTCGACCAACGGCTATGCGACGGCCGAGGCGCTCGCGCGGCTGATGGGCGCGCTGGCCAACGACGGCTGGCTGGACGGCGGCGAGGTCCTGTCGCCCGCCCTGATCGCCGAGGCCAGCCGCCAGCGCATCCGGGGCCAGGACCTGGTGCTCCCCTACGAGATGAGCTGGGCCGCGGGCTTCATGCGCAATGAGCCCTGCCTTCCCTGGGGCCCGTCGCCCGGCGCGTTCGGCCACTCCGGATGGGGCGGCGCCTGCGCCTTCGCCGATCCTTCGCGCAAGCTGGGCGGCGCCTATGTGATGAACAAACAGGGTGTCGCCCTCATGGGCGACGCACGGCCGAAGCGGCTCATCGAACTCGCCTACGAAGCGCTGTAGGCCGCCCACGAAAAAGGGCCCCGAAGGGCCCTGATCCGTCGCTTCAGTCCGCCGGGGCGGACGGAGGTCACGCACCCAGGCCGGCGGTCCCGAAGGCGGCGACGAGGCCGAGGGCCAGGAGGTACATCGGGGCGATCCGGTCGAAGATCTTGAAGGTCATGACACACACCTTGAGTTTGGTTTGGAACCCCGGGGGAGCGGGGCTGTCCGTCTGGACAATGTTTAGATAGCACCATCTGAACGCTGCATAGATCAGCGATTTCGCAGGTTCGCTATGCGTTTGCGCATGCGCGCCGGCGGCGGCGTTCAGGGAGCTGGCTGCGCGGTCTCGGCCAGCGCGGCCCGCAACTGCCGCGCGCGGCGCCAGGCGCCGAGGATGAACACGGCCGCGCCGGTCCAGATGAAGGCGAACGACGCGGCGTGCAGCGCGGTGAAGGGCTCGCCCTGGGCGACACCGATAGCGAAGCCGATGGTCGGCCCGATGAACTGCAGGAAGGCCATGGTCGAGAGCGGCAGCCTTCGCGCGCACCAGGAGAACAGGGCCAGGGGCACCGCGGTGATCGGCCCCGCGGCCACGAGCCACGCCGTCGCGGCCGGCGAGACCGTGAAGTGCCCGGCGCCGCGGCTCTGCAGCCACGCCAGGAAGGCGAGCGAGGGGAGCAGCAGGATCAGGCACTCGACGAAGAGGCCGGTCTGCGCGTCGGCCTGGACCTGCTTGCGGACCACGCCGTAGCCGCCGAACGAGAAGGCGAGGGCGAGGGCGATGATGGGCAGATGGCCCAGCGCGAAGCCCTGGAAGAGGACGCCGACGGTGGCCAGCCCGATGGCGCTCCAGCCGAAGCGGTCGATCCGCTCGCGGAAGATCAGCGCGCCGGACGCCATGTTGACCAGCGGCGTGATGTAGTAGCCGAAGCTGCCCTCCAGCACCCGCCCGGAGTTCACCGCCCAGATGTAGATCGCCCAGTTGGTGGCGATCAGCGCGGTCGAGAGGCTGAGCCAGGCCAGCGTCCGGGGCGTTCGGAGGACCTGTACGATCTGCCGCCACTGGCGCGCCGCCAGGGCCAGGACGAGCGCGGTCGGCACGCCCCAGACGACCCGGTGCGCCATGATCTCCCACGACGAGGCGCCGAACGACGCCATGGCCTGGAAGACCAGGGGCACGAAGCCCCAGATGAGGTAGCAGGCGATCCCGGCCGTGAGCGCGCGACCGCCTCCGGTGGTCAACACCTATATGCCTGCGGCCATGACCTCGTCATGGCCGGGGGCGAGCTTCGCCGGGCGCTGACGGCGGGCTCATCCTAGGCGAGCGCCTTCTGCTTGATCAGGCCGCGCTCGTGCAGGAGCTGGGCGATCTGCACGGCGTTGAGGGCCGCGCCCTTGCGCAGGTTGTCGGCCACGACCCACATGGAAAGGCCATGCTCGACGGTGGGGTCCTTGCGGATCCGGCTGACGTAGACCGGGAACTCGCCCTGGGCTTCCTTGGGCGTGATGTAGCCGGTGGGCTCGCGCTTATCGATCACGATCAGGCCCGGCGCCTCGCGCAGGATCTCGCGGGCCTCGTCCTCGTCCAGCGGCTCGTGGAACTCGATGTTCACCGCCTCGGAGTGGCCGACCATCACCGGCACGCGCACGCAGGTGACGGTGAGCTTGATCTCCGGGTCGATCATCTTGTGGGTCTCGTTCCACATCTTGGCTTCCTCGTCGGTGTAGCCGTCGGGGAGGAACGCGCCGATGAACGGGATCACGTTGAAGGCGATCTGCTTCGGGAACTTCTTGGGCTCGCTGGGGCCCAGGACGAAGATGCCCTTGGTCTGGTCCCAGAGCTCGTCCATGCCTTCCTTGCCGGCGCCGGAGACCGACTGGTAGGTGGCCACCACCACGCGCTTGATCTTGGCCCGGTCGTGCAGCGGCTTCAGCGCGACGACCAGCTGGGCGGTCGAGCAGTTCGGGTTGGCGATGATGTTCTTGCGGTCGGCCCAGGCGACGTCGTCCGGGTTCACTTCCGGCACGATCAGCGGCACGTCCGGGTCCATGCGCCAGGCCGAGGAGTTGTCGATGACGATGGGGCCGGCGGCGCCGATCTTCGGCGACCATTCCTTGGAGAAGCTGCCCGAGACGCTCATCAGCACGACGTCGACCTTCGAGAAGTCGAACTGCTCGATGTCCTCG
The DNA here is from genome assembly GCF_016793225.1 of Phenylobacterium sp. Classification (GTDB taxonomy): domain Bacteria; phylum Pseudomonadota; class Alphaproteobacteria; order Caulobacterales; family Caulobacteraceae; genus Phenylobacterium. The sequence goes on along the minus strand of NZ_JAEUMN010000021.1, from coordinate 22,149 downwards.
CACTTGATGATCTTGTCGCCGAAGCTGACCTCGACGCCGATCGACCTGCGGCTGGCGATCGCATGCACCTTGTCGATGGGGAAGTTCACTTCCTCCAGGATGTTCAGCATCTCGCGGCCCACGTTGCCCGTGGCGCCGACCACCGCGACCCGGTAGCCCATGACAACTCTCCTGACTGGGGAGCGATCCCCTACGCGCCTCGCGCCCGCGAGGCAAGGCGAGCGATCCTCAAGCGCGCCTCAGATCCCCTGATCGGCGCCCCTGGCGGGACGGTTCGACCGCGACCGTAGCAACTGTGGCGCGGAGGCCTTACGGAACCCCGACGCGAAAGGAGCGAAGACTTGGCTGAGACCACCGGCATGCCGTTCTCCGACCTCATGGGCCTGGAGGTGATCGAGCGCACGCCGGCGCGGGTGCGCGGCCGGCTGGTGGTGCGCGAGGATCTCTGCACCGCCGGCGGCATCCTGCACGGCGGCGCCTTCATGGCGATGGCCGACGCCCTGGGCGCGATCGGCGGGGTGCTCAACCTGCCCGCCGGCGCGCGCACCACGACGCTGGAGAGCAAGACCAACTTCCTGCGGGGCGCGCCGGTCGGCAGCGTGGTGGAGGGCGAGACGACGCCGCTGCATGTCGGCCGCCGCTCGTCGGTCTGGCAGACGCGGATCACCGACGCCGAGGGCAAGCTGCTCTGCCTGGTCACCCAGACCCAGATGACGATCCTGCCCGAGTAATCGCCCGCCGGTCGGCGGATGAGACGCAGGCGAAAGTCGCGGCCGCGTTTTGAGACGCCGGGAGAAGGTCGGCGAGCCGCCCGGGCGCTATCCTGGAGCGGCCGGCAGATGCGCTGGCGTAGCGTCCGCCAGGGGGGTTCGAGTGCGTTTGATGGCTGTCCTGATCGCTGCGGCGCTGGCCTGCGCGGCGCAGCCGGCCGCGGCCCGTGTCACGATCGTCCGGCTCACCGGGGTCGCGAACGGCACGGACAACGGGCATCTGAGCGCCCCCTCCCCCTTCGGCGTCCGGCAGCTGGTGGTGGGACCCACCGGCGCCACGCTCGGCTTCGTCGAGGCGCTTCCCTTCACGCTCGAGGTCCGCATCGACGAGAGCCTGGGCGGACTCGACCTCTTCCCGACGGGGCAGGATCGCTACGGCGACGGCCCGCAGAGCCCGGTCACCGCGATCTTCACGATGAACGGCTTCAGCCATGCGTTCGGCAATCTGCACAGCAACGCGTCGAAGGGCTTCGGAGCCATCGATAGCTTCTACGTCCAGGCGCTCGAGCAGCGCCAGCGGCCGCCCATGACCGGCGCCTTCACCAACGTGACCGGCGACCTGAGCGTCACCATGAACCTGAGGTCGCAGGTCTTCTCGTCGTACGACTACGCCGAGCCGGCCTCGTGGATCCGGGGCCCGGGCAACGCCCGCGGGGACGCGGCGTTCGGCAGCCTTTCGCTGGCGATCCAGGACACCACGGGCAGCCCCTTCGCCTTCGTCCTGGGCCCGGAGCGGACGGCGAACCTCGACCTGCGGATCGACAGCCTGACGGTGTCCGCGGCCGTTCCCGAGCCCGCGACGTGGCTGGTGCTGATCCTGGGCTTCGGAGCGGCGGGCTGCGCCCTTCGCCGCCGGGCCGGCCGGACGGCCGTCGTCTGAGCCTGCGGCAGGCGGGCTATTCGCCGGCCATCTTCAGGATCGCCGCCCATTCCCCGGCCGTGACCGGCGACACCGAGAGCCGGCCCTGGCGGATCATCTTCAGGTCGGCGAGGGCCGGGTTCGCCTTCATGTCGGCGAGGCCCACCGGCGACTTCAGGCGGCGGACCGGCTTCAGCTCCACGGCCACGAAGCGGCCGGTCTCGTCGCTGGCGTCGGGGAAGGCCGCCCTAGAGACGGCCGCGATCGCCACGACCGCCTTGCCCTCGCCCGAGTGGTAGAAGAGCACCTGGTCGCCGACCTGCATCTCGTTGAGGTGGCCGCGGGCGGTGAAGTTGCGGACGCCGTCCCACACCGTCGCGCCGTCGCGCTCGAGGTCGTCGTAGCCGTAGGTCTCGGGTTCGGACTTGACCAGGAAGTAAGCCGTCATCGCCATGCGCCTCCCGCGATCCCAGAGGGCGGGACCATGCCATGGGCGGCGCGCCGCGGGCTAGGCCGTGCGGGACGCCGCGTAGTGCTGACGGACGTCGGCGAGCCCGGCCATGATCCGCAGGCGCTCCTTCCTGTCCGGCTTGCCGCTCACGACGAAGCGCCAGGCGCGGATGTGCACGGCGATGGCCTGGCGGTCGTAGACCTCGTCGGCGAGGAACTCGGCGAGCAGTTCGTCGAGGCTCTGGACCACCTCGCCCGCGCCGTCGCGGCCCACGTCGGGATAGCTCGCGGCCACATCCTTCAGGACCTCGATCCGCGCGCGGTCGAAGGTCGGGCCCATGGCGGCGAGCAGGCCCTCGGCCAGCGCCAGGACGTCGGCGTCGCCGGCCCGGCGGCCGGGCTTCTTCGGCTCGGCGAGGATGTCTTCGTCCATGCCGCTAGACGCTAAGCGGCCCGGCTTAACGGACGCCTACCGGGCGTCCAGATACTTGACTCCGTCAAGTAAACAGCGCGAGGTTGCGCCCATGGCCGGGAACGACACCGTGGGCGCCGTGCGCCGCTTCAACCGCTTCTACACGCGCGCCATCGGCGTGCTGGACCGCGGCTACCTGGGCTCGCCCTACACGCTGGCGGAGAACCGGGTCCTGTGGGAGGTCGCCCACGCCGACGGGACGACCCCGGGCGCGATCGCGGCCAGCCTGGGGCTGGACGCCGGCTACCTGTCGCGGATCCTGCGCCGGCTGGAGCGGGACGGACTGCTGGCGCGGTCGCGGTCGCCGCACGACGGGCGCAGCGTGACCCTGCGGCTGACCCCCGCGGGCCGGGACACCTTCGCCACGCTCGACCGGCGCTCGGCCGCCCTGGTGGAGGCGCTGGTCAGCCGCCTGACCGGGCCGCAGAAGGCCGAGCTGGCCCAGGCGCTGGGGCGCGCCGAGGCGCTGCTGGACAGCGATCCCGTCCGGCCGCCGATCGTGCTGCGCCCCCACCGGATCGGCGACATGGGCTGGGTGACCGAGCGCCACGCGGTGCTCTACGGCCGCGAGTACGGGTGGGGCGCCGGCATCGAGGCGGTGACCGCGCGGATCTGCGCCGACTTCCTCGAGCACCTGGATCCGGCGCGCGAGCGCTGCTGGATCGCCGACCGCGCCGGCGAGCGGCTGGGCTGCGTGTTCCTCGTGAAGGAGGACGAGACCACCGCGCGCCTGCGCCTGCTGCTGCTGGAGCCGGCGGCGCGGGGCGAGCGGCTGGGCCGGCGGCTGGTGGACGAGTGCGTCGCCTTCGCCCGGGCGGCGGGCTACCGCGAGATCGTGCTCTGGACGCACCAGGTGCTGACGGCCGCGCGCGCCATCTACGCCGCGGTGGGCTTCGAGATCACCGAGACCTGGACGCACGACGACTTCGGCAAGCCCGAGGTGAGCGAGACCTGGCGGTTGAGGCTCTGAGGGCGCGGCGCTCGCGGGCCGCTGGGCGCTCGGCTGCAGGCGTCGGGCCGAGCCCGCTCAGCCTTCCTCGCCCTCTTCGCCCACCTGGGCGGCCTTCTGGTCCACGTTGGTGGGCGCGGTCCTGACGCCGGTGCGTTCCTCCTCCCGCGCGCCGGAGAGGATGTTGGCCAGGCCGTAGTTGCCCTCGTGGCAGGCGTACTCGTAGACCAGCCCCGGGATCCGCTGGAACTCGTACTCGCCGCCCCACGGCTGGCTGAACACCGTGGGGTCCTCGACCCAGAAGCCGTAGTGCATGCGGTCGGCGCCCACGCGGGTGAAGCGCTCGGTGACCTTGAGGTTCTCGGACGCGCCGCGGAAGACCTGCTGCGGGTGGAAGCCGACCGTCTCGACCACCAGCGTGTCGCCGTCCCACCAGCCGATCGAGTCGCCCATCCAGGGCCGGACGCCGTCGGTGCGGTGCTTGCCGCCGATGGGGATGATGCGGGTGTCGTGGACCATCTCCACCACGATGGCCACATGGTCCTTCGTCTGAACGAACTGGTAGGTGTTGTTGTAGAGCCCCGGCAGCATCACCGGGCCCGAGGAATTGCCGAACGACAGCAGGCAGCGCTCGCCCAGGGCCCGGCTCTCGGGGTTGTCGTTGATGGCGAGGCCCGGGGGCAGCCGCCGGCCGTAGAGGCCGCCCCTGAAGTCCTTGCGGATCGGCACGCGGCCGTCGGCGGGCACGGTGACGAAGCCGTTCCGCCCCTGGCCGTTCACGCGCATGACCACATGGCCGGGGTCGGTCCAGGCGGCGTTGTAGTTGCAGTCCGTGCCGCGGCCGCCCGAACAGTCCGCCGGCAGGTCCAGCACCGTGGCGTTGGGGTCGGTGGGGCGATCGCCCAGCGCGATCTGGGCGCGCTCCCGCGCCTCGATCCGTTCGACCTGTTCCTCGCTGAGCGCCAGCGTCGCGCCGTGCCGCGGGTTGCGCTCCAGGCGGGTGATCGCGGCGTTGGTCCAGACGCCGTCGAGGCTGGGGCGGCCGTCGGCGCCGCGCGGGGCCTTGTACGTGGTCGCCGGCCGGGGCGCCTGGTCCTGGGCGTGCGCGGGAACGGCGAGGGCGAGCAGGGCGCCCGCAAGGCATAGGGCCCGCAGCATGAAGTGGCCTCCCAGGTCCGGATTCTCCGAAGGTCCGGTACGAAACCGTAGCGTGGCCCCGCGGCCCGTCAATCGGCCGCCATGTCCGGCACGGAAGCCCGACCGGCGGTCCGTCGCTACAGCCCCAGCCTGCGCGCCCGGCCGGCGACGGTGAGCGCCAGCCGCTCGGCGATCAGCCGGTCGGGCGAGCCGGCGGTCTTGCAGGCGCGGTCGGCCTCGAGCACCTGCGGCTGCAGCCGGTCGAGCTCGTCCAGCGACCACGAGCGGATCTGGCGCAGGAACTCGCGCTCCTGCTTCCAGAACACGCCGGAGGCCTTCGCCGCCTCCTGCGGTCCGGCCCCGGCCTTGATGAGGGTCAGCGTGCGGCGGAGCCTGCCCAGATGGATGCCGATGGCGCGGACGGCGGCGGGCCCGCTCTCGCCCTCCTGGGCGGCGCGGCGCAGGCCGGCCTGGGCGTCCGCCAGCCGGCCGCCGAAGGCGTCGGCGGCCGCGTCGGCGAGGGAGGCCTCGGGCTCGACGCCCAGGAAGGTCTCGAGGTCGGCGGGCGTCGCCGTCGCGCCGCTGCCCGGGCCGAGGAACAGCGCCAGGCGCTCGATCTCCTGCCGCGCGACGCCGCGCTCCTTCGGCAGGCGCCCCACGAAGAGGTTCAGCGCCTCGGTGCTGAGCGCCACCTGGTCCCGCGCCAGGGTCTCGCGGACCAGCCGCGCCACGTCGCCGGGCTCGTCCTCGTAGCAGGGGATCGCCGCGGCCCCCGGGGCCTTCTCGGCGGCCTTCCGCAGGGCCGAGGCGCGGTCGAGATTTCCGGCCTCGATGAGGAAGAAGGCGTCGGGGTTCAGCTGCCCCGCGGCGTGCCGCTCCAGGGCCTCGGCCGCGGCCCGGTCGGCGGCGGGCTTCTCGGCGGTGAGCCGCAGCCGCACCAGGCGGCGACCGCCCATCAGCGACTGGGCGGCGAGCTCGCCTTCCAGCCGGCCGCCGTCGTCGGCGAGGTCGGCCTCGGTGAGGATCGCCACGTCGAAGGGGTCGTCGGGGTTCGGGACCAGCTTGGCGGCCAGCGCATGGCCGCGGTCCCGGACGACGCCGATGTCGCGGCCGTAGATCAGCGCGGCGCGGATCTGCGGATCGGGCCGGCCGAGGAAGCGCTCGATGTCGGGGCGCTTGCTGAGGATCATCCCGCGCCCGCCTAGCGCCGCGCGACCTGGGCTCCGTTCGCCAGCCACACGGCGAGCTCCTGCTCGATGCGGCGGGCGGCCTCCTCGGCGGCGCGGTCCTGGGCGTCCTGCTGCGCCGAGATCGAGGCGTAGGGTTGGTCGGCCGAGTCGTAGGTCAGCTCGACGCGCACCGCGCCCTGCTTGGCCACCGCGCCGGTGGCGGTCGCCCGCAGCGCGTAGCTGGCGGTCAGGATGTATTCGTAGCGCGTGGCGACGTTGTCGATCCGCACGCCGCGCGGATAGCGCGCCTCGCCCAGGCGCAGGTCCATCGTGTACGCGGGCGCCGCCGAATGGTCCTTGGCGAAGGCGTCGTCCAGGTGCTGCCGGATCAGGTAGCCGGTGCGGCCCGACGGCGCGTTCACCTGGATCGCCGCGAGGTTCTTCACCACCGCCGCCTCGCCGTAGAGCGGCTGGAATCCCGCGCAGCCGCCCAGGGCCAGCGCAGCGGCGACGACGGCGGCGAGGGCAGGGGTCCGGCTCATGCGGCCACGATATTCACGATCCGGTCCTTGACCACAATGATCTTGCGGACCGTGAGGCCTTCCAGCTTGGACGCGATCTCGGGATCGGCCAGCACGAGCTTCTCCACGTCGGCCGGCTCGGCGCCGGCGGGCGCGGAGATTTCGCCGCGGCGCTTGCCGTTCACCTGCACCGGCAGGACCTTCACCGCGTCCTCGGTCAGGGCGGGGTCGAAGTCGGGCCAGGGCGCCGCCACGACCATGCCCTCGCCGCCGATCCGGGCCCAGCATTCCTCGGCCAGGTGCGGCGTGAAGGGCGCGATCAGGCGCGCGAAGGCGCTCAGCGCCTCCTGCCGGGCCGCCAGCACCGCCGGCGCGGCGTCCCTGGCCGGGTTCGACTTCAGCAGGTTCAGGAACTCGTACAGGCGCGCGATGCCCGAGTTGAAGCGGAAGCCGTCGATCGACTCGGTGACCTGGCGGATCAGCTTGTGCGTGGCCCGCCGCAGCTCGGGGTCGGGCTCGGCGCCGGCGGGGGCGGGCACGTGGCTGTCGAACTCGTCCCAGACGCGGTTCACGAACCGCCAGGCCCCCTGGACGCCGCCCGTGGTCCACTGCACGTCGCGCTCGGCCGGGCTGTCGCTCAGCACGAACAGGCGCGCGGCGTCCACGCCGTAGACGTCGAAGATCTCCTCGGGCGCGACGGTGTTGCGCTTGGACTTCGACATCTTCTCGACGTCGCCGATCACCACCGGCTCCCCCGAGCCGACCAGCATCGCCCGGCGCGTCTTGCCCTCGGCGACGATCTCGATGTCCTTCGGCTCGACCCATTCGCCGTTCTGCCGCCGGTAGGTCTCGTGGGTGACCATCCCCTGCGTGAACAGGCCCGCGAACGGCTCGCGCACCGCCAGCTGGCCGTCGTCGGCCAGCGCCTTGGTGACGAAGCGCGCGTACAGCAGGTGCAGGACGGCATGCTCGATGCCGCCGATGTACTGGTCGACCGGCAGCCAGTAGTCGGCGTCCTCGCGGCTGATGGGCTCGTCCGCCCACGGGTTCGCGAAGCGGGCGAAGTACCAGGAGCTGTCCACGAAGGTGTCCAGGGTGTCGGTCTCGCGGGTGGCCGGACCGCTGCACACCGGGCAGGTGGTGTGCTTCCACGTGGGATGCCGCTCCAGCGCGTTGCCGGCCTTGCCGAACTCGATGTCGGCCGGGTGCGCCACCGGCAGCTGGTCCTTCGGCACGGGCACCACCCCGTCGGTCGGGCAGTGGACGACCGGGATCGGGCAGCCCCAGGCGCGCTGGCGCGAGACGCCCCAGTCGCGCAGGCGGAACACGGTCGCCCCTTCGCCGTCGCCCTGGGCCTCGATGCGCGCGATCGCCTCGGCCTTGGCGGCCTCGATGTCCAGGCCGTCCAGGAAGCGCGAGTTGTAGATCACGCCCGGCCCCGTATAGGCCTCGTCGCCCACCGCGAACGCCGCGGCGTCCTCGCCGGGCGGCAGCACCACCGGCTTCACCGGCAGGCCGTACTTGCGCACGAAGTCCAGGTCGCGCTGGTCGTGGGCGGGGCAGGCGAAGATCGCCCCCGTCCCGTAGTCCATCAGGATGAAGTTCGCGATCCAGACCGGCAGCTCCCAGTTCGGATCGAACGGGTGCTTCACCTTCAGGCCCGTGTCGTAACCCCGCTTTTCGGCCGTCTCGATCTCGGCCTCGGTGGCCGCGCCCTTGCGGCATTCCTCGATGAAGGCGGCCGCCTTCGGATCGTTCGCGGCGACCGCTTCGGCCAGCGGGTGGTCGGCCGCGACGCCCACGAAGCTGGCGCCGAACAGGGTGTCGGGCCGGGTGGTGTAGACTTCCAGGCTCTCGGCCGGCGCGTCGCCCGCGAAGTGGAACCGGAAGCGGAGCCCCTTGGAGCGCCCGATCCAGTTCTCCTGCATCACGCGGACCTTCTCGGGCCAGCGGTCCAGGGCCTTCAGGTCGTCGGTCAGCTGGTCGGCGTAGTCGGTGATCCGCATCGCCCACTGGTTCAGCTTGCGCTTCTCCACGACCGCGCCCGATCGCCAGCCGCGGCCGTCGACCACCTGCTCGTTCGCCAGGACGGTCTGGTCGACCGGGTCCCAGTTGACGACGCTTTCCTTGCGATAGACCAGGCCGCGCTCGAACAGGTCCAGGAACCAGGCCTGCTGCTTGCCGTAGTAGCCGACGTCGCAGGTGGCGAACTCGCGGGACCAGTCGATGGACAGCCCCAGCTCCTTCAGCTCGGCGCGCATCCGGTCGATGTTGTCGTAGGTCCAGCCCTTGGGATCGACCCCGCGTTCCATCGCGGCGTTCTCGGCGGGCAGGCCGAAGGCGTCCCAGCCCATCGGGTGCAGGACCGAGAAGCCGCGGGCGCGCTTGAAGCGGGCGATGACGTCGCCCATGGCGTAGTTGCGCACGTGCCCCATGTGGAGCCGTCCCGACGGGTACGGGAACATCTCCAGCACGTAGTACTTGGGCTTGCCGGGGTCGCGGACGGCCTTGAACGCCTCGGCGCTCGCCCAGGCGTCACGCCACTTGGGTTCGGTTTCTTTCGGATTGTAGCGGGCCATGATCGGGGGCCTTTGACGGGGGTTGGCGTTCCGGTCAACGGCCCTGGCGGATCACGGCGCGTCGACGATCGACGTCCGGAGCTGGATCAGCCCCGGATGTTCGAAAGTCGAAGCTGGCGCGCGCGGGTCAGGATCGAGTTCTCGATGTCGGTCTCGGTCTGGCCGGCGGTGGGCTGGTCGACCCAGTTCCCCGAGGCGTCGCGCAGCTGCTTGAAGACGGCGACGTTCAGGCCGTCGGCGCGCAGGCGCGAATCCAGGATGTAGACGGTGCACTTGAAGCGCTCGTCCGGCTTCTCGGGGTTCGTGTACCAGTCGGTGACGATCACGCCGCCGTAGGGATCGGCGGACTGCAGCGGCATGAAGGACAGGGTGTCCAGGGTGGCGCGCCACAGGTAGCCGTTCACCCCGATGGCCGCGGCGTTGTCGCCGGAGACCCGGGTCTTCGAACCGCCGCCCAGGGGGTTCGGGATGCCGCCGCATGCGCTCAGGCCCATAGCGCTCACTGCCGCGACCGCGACGATCACGCCTCGCATGCTCTTACCGCGCACAAACGGCATTCCATCGGTCTCCATAACTTCCGCAACGCAGTCAGCGCTACGGCGCCGCCCCTGCGCCGGACGCCTCTATAACAACGCCATCCGGCGCGCCAAACAGGAATCGCGTGGCGAACGCGCCACACAAGGCCGCCTTCTCGGGCCTGAGGGATCGCCGGAGGGCCGAGTCGCATTGACCTGTTTTCAATGCCGCCTTTAATCGGATCGCAATCGCGAAGCTGTGCACTAGCCGCCGCTCGCATTGGTGATCGTTGGGGTTATATTAGAAGACCATGGAATTCCGCCGCACGAGCTTCGCTCTCGCCGCGGCCGCGCTGGTCAGCGTGGCGGCGAGCGGCGCGTGGGCGGCGGACAAGGCTTCCAAGCCCGTCGATTTCACGGTCCGGTCCGAGCCCACGCGGCTGGATCCGAACGCGGGCCGCACCTTCAAGTACGACGCCAGCAAGGGCCGCTTCGGCATCACGGTTCGGCTGCAGCAGCCCGAGACCCGCCCCGTGTCGCCCAACGACGTCCAGGCCGGCGCCTACTTCCGCATCACGCCGTCGATCCAGGTCGGCGGCTCGGTGGCCCTCGGCGAGCAGGATCTCGCCCCGCGCGGCAGCCGACCGGTCCGCGAGGCCGACCAGCCGAAGGTCCGGCTGGAATCCACGCTGAAGTTCTAGCGTCCGAAACCTTCCACAGCCGCCAGTCCGATGAGGCCCGCGTCGATGAGACGGCGGGCCGTTCTGTTGTTGATCCCGCCCAGGGCGTAGGCCGGGCGGCCCGCCGCGCGCACGCGCAGCGCGAGGCGGACGGGGCCGAGCGCCGTCCCTGCGGACGCGCTGCGGGAGGGAAACGCCACCGAAAGCACGACCGCGTCCGCACGGCTCGCGCGGGCCGCGCCGAGGGAGTGGGCCGCGCTGGTGACGATCCACCCCGGATGCGCCCGCCGGATCGCCGCGGCGCGCCCCGCCAGGCGCTCGGGCAGGTGGACGCCATGCGCGCCCACCCGCGCGGCCAGCGTGGGGTCGGCGCCGATCAGGAGCTTGAGCCCACGCCGCCGGGCCAGCGCGGCGAGCCGCCGGGCGCGGCCTTCGGCGTCCGGCGCTCCGAAGTGGCGGTAGACCAGGGCCGCGCCGCGGGGCAGGCGGCCGGCGAGCGCCTCAGGGTCCGGCGTGCGCGACGGGTCGGTGAACGCCAGCAGCGCGGGCAGGGCCTTCCGCAAGCGGCGGCGCGCCGGTAAGAGCCGGGCGGTCCGCTCCAGGGTCCAGAACGCCGAAATGTCCGCACCTCCCGCACCAGGCTACGCCGACGTGGTGGCCCGGATCGCCCGCGCCGCGCAAGCCGCCGGGCGCGACCCGGGCGACGTGACCCTCGTCGCGGTCTCCAAGCAGCAGCCCTGGGAGGCGATCCAGCCGGTGCTCGACGCCGGCCAGCGGGTGTTCGGCGAGAACCGGGTGCAGGAAGCCATGGCGCGCTGGGAAGGACGGGCCGACGGCCTGACCCTGCACCTGATCGGCCCGCTGCAGACCAACAAGGCGAAGGAGGCGGTGGGCTTCTTCGACGTGATCGAGAGCGTGGATCGCGAGAAGCTGGCCCGCGTGCTGGCGGAGGAGACCCAGCGCCAGGGCCGCGCGCCCCGGCTCTACATCCAGGTGAACACGGGGGAAGAGCCGCAGAAGGCGGGGATCGCGCCGGGCGAGGCCGATGGGTTCATCGCCGCCTGCCGGGGCGCCTATGGCCTCAAGGTCGAGGGGCTCATGTGCATTCCCCCGGCGGACGAGCCGCCCGGACCGCATTTCGCGCTCCTGCGGAAGGTCGCCGAGCGCAACGGACTGGCGAAGCTGTCCATGGGGATGAGCGGCGACTTCGAGACGGCGATCCGCTTCGGCGCGACCAGCGTCCGGGTCGGCTCGGCCGTGTTCGGCGCCCGGGGCTAGGCTAAGCGCGGATCTCCACGGCGTCTCCCGGCCTGGCCAGGGCGAGCAGGGCCTCGAGGTCCTCGCGCGCGACCGCCACGCAGCCGTGGGTGGGCGCGTAGTCCGGCTTGGCGAGGTGCAGGAAGATCGCCGATCCTAGGCCCGCGACGGGGGGATCGTCGTTGTGCCCCAGGACCACGACGATGTCGTAGAGGTGGTCGTCGCGCCAGAGTTGCTCGGCGCTGGCCGGATAGGGCAGGGTGACGTGGCGGTTGTACTGCGCGTCGGCGGGATCGTCGCACCAGCCGTCGTCCTCGGTCAGGGCGTGGACGCGGAACTCGGTCGCCGGCGGCGGGCCCCGGTCGGGCCGGTAGAACACCTCGCGGATGGGCCAGACGCCGGCCGGCGAGGCCAGGTCGCCCTCGCGCTTCTCCGCCGCGGGCCTCACGCCGGCCGGGCCCAGGGCCGCCCGGACGCGCCGGTCCCCGATGTCGAGCCAGCCGTCGGCGGTGGCGGTGAAGATCACGGGAACTCCGGTGTTCTGCGGGAAACCCTTTGCGGCGAGCCTGCCAGATGGTGTTTGTTGCCGCCATGGCTCAAAAGAAGACACTCCTCATCGTCGACGACGACCAGGACCTTCGCGGGGCGATCTCCGAGCAGCTTCAGGCCGAGAGCTTCGACACCGTGGAGGCCGCCACCGCCGGCGAGGGGGTGCGGATGGCCCGCGAGCAGAAGCCCGACCTGATCCTGATGGACGTCGACCTGCCCGACTTCGACGGACGCGAGGCGTGCCGGCGGATCAAGCAGGACGGCGTCACGGCCCCGGTGATCATGCTGACCGCGGCCTCCGCCGAGAACGACGAGGTGCAGGGGCTCGATTCCGGCGCGAACGACTACATCACCAAGCCCTACAAGTTCGCCGTCCTGCTGGCGCGCATCCGCGCCCAGCTTCGCGAGCACGAGCATTCCGAGGGCGCGGTCTTCCGGCTGGGGAGCTACGAGTTCCGGCCGGCGGCCAAGGTGCTGGTCGACGAGAAAGGCAAGAAGATCCGGCTCACGGAGAAAGAGACCAACATCCTCAAGTACCTCTACCGGGCCGGCGAGAAGGCCGTGTCGCGCGAGGAGCTGCTGGCCGAGGTCTGGGGCTACAACGCCGGCGTCACCACGCACACGCTGGAGACCCACGTCTACCGCCTGCGCCAGAAGATCGAGCCCGATCCCGCGAACGCCCGCCTGCTGCTCACCGAGCAGGGGGGCTACAAGCTGGCGCCGTAGGGCGCGTCCTGGACTAGAGCACGAGGTCGGCGCTGACGGGCGCGTGGTCGCTGGGGCGCTCCCAGCCGCGGACGTCGTCGTGGATGCGGGCCGCCGGCGCGCCGAGGCGCCACGCGGCGTCCCGCAGGCCCGGGCTCAGCAGGATGTGGTCCAGGCGCAGGCCGCGGGCCGACATGCGGAAGTCCCGCGCCCGGTAGCTCCACCACGAGGCCAGCTTCTCGGGTTCGGGGCGCAGCGCGCGGAGCGGGTCGACGAGGCCCAGCGCCGCCTCCATGGCGCGAAAGGCCTCCACCTCCACCGGCGTGTGGCTGACGATCCTCGACATGTAGCGGTGGTTCCAGACGTCGAACTCGCCCGGCGCCACGTTGAGATCGCCGACGATGGCGAGCGGGTCGGCGGGGTCGCGCTTGCCGAGCTCGGACGTCAGCTTCTCGTAGAAGTCCAGCTTGTGGTCGAACTTGGCGTTCAGCGCCCGGTCGGGAATGTCGCCGCCGGCGGGGATGTAGAAGTTGTGGACCTCGACGCCGGCGATCACGCCGCCCACGCAGCGGGCGTGGCGCTCGCGGCAGACATCCAGCGGCGGGGCGTCCTCGATGGGCAGGGCCGAGGCGATGGCCACGCCGTGCCAGCCCTTCTGGCCGGCGACCCGCAGGTGCGGCAGGCCCATCTCGCGGAAGGCGTCCGCAGGGAACTCGCCCTCCCGGCACTTGATCTCCTGCAGGCACAGGACGTCGGGCGCCTGCTCGCGGACGAACCGCGCCACCTGCTCCGCGCGAAGGCGGACCGAGTTGACGTTCCAGGTGCAGAGACGAAGTCGCATCCGGGGGCCTATAGCGCGATCGGGGACAGGCGCCACACGCGGGAAAAGAAAAGGCCCGGGCTTGCGCCCGGGCCGTGTAAGTCGTCTCTCATGCCGCCGCCGGGAGGGGATAGGTTCCGGCACGGACTCGTCGACACGATCCCGCGCCGACGACGTAGTGATAATATCGCCACAGTACGACAGAAAGTCAAAGGACTTTCACAGTGAAGCTTGCGTGTGTCCTTCGAGTCACACTGAGGGCCTCGTCAGACCTTGCCGCGTCCCGGGTTCTTCGGGCGGGGATCCTTCAGCACGAACAATGACTTGTCGAGGCCGGACGCCCGCGCCAGCCCCTGGATCTGGACGCGGGTGGGCCGGCCCTGCGCGTCGGTGACCGTCCAGCCGGCGAGGGTCAGCGGCGCCTCGGTGAACGACAGCGTGATCTCGCCCGCCGTCTGCTTGTTCCCGTCGCGGGCCGTGATGGCGAAGCCGTCCCGCATGCGCTGCACCCGCGTCACCCGCACGCCGCGGTCGAGCCGGATCGTCTTGGCCAGGAACAGGGACAACGGCGTGGCGCTGAGGGGATAGGCGTCGAAGGTCTTGAGCCGCTTGTCCTGCACCGAGACGACGCCGCCGTCGGAGACCACCAGCAGGCCCGAGGGCGGATCGTAGGCGAACCGCGCCTTCCCCGGCCGCTTCATGAAGAGCTGGCCGGTCACCGAGCGCCCGCGCGCGTCGGTCTGGACGAACCGGCCGCGCGCCTCGTTGAGCCCCTCGAGGTAGGCGATGGCGCGGCTCACCAGGGCCTGGTCGGCCGCCGACAGCGCGCCTTGCGCCAGCGCCGGCGACGCCAGCGGGGTCGTCGCCAGGGCGACGGTCAGGGTCCGTCTCGTGAGGGTCATGCTTGCTCCGTAACGCGCCAAGGTCCTATCGCGCCAGCGCGGCGGCAATAGGGCGCAAGGCAACGCCTGGGCGGCGGGCGCCGTTCCGGCCGGCTCAGGCCGGGGGCCGGCGCCTAGGCGGCCACCTCGATCTCCGGCCAGCGCGCGGTGGCGCGCGCGACGGTGCGCGCGAAGTTGATGCTGGGGCGCAGGGGATTGGGCCGCAGCCGCCGCGCGAACAGGTCCTCGAGGCCGAAGGGCGCGACGATGGTGAGCCTGTCGTCGGCCTCCAGCCGCACGCCCACGGCGAACATCGGGCTCTCGAACCGCGTCAGGGCCTCGGCCGTGCCGGAGAGCGGCGCGTAGGGCTCGCCGAACTTGCCCTCGAACCAGACGTGGACGCGCGCCTGGTTGCGCACCTCCACCAGGTCGCGCAGGGGCGGCTCGAACGCCGCGGCCACGCGTCGGATCACCGCGTCTTCGGCGTCGTAGCCGATATCCGACGCGTCGAAGTAGCCGACGTCGTAGTCCTTGATCCCGTAGTCCAGGGGCCGACCGCCCAGGTGGTTGAGCACCCGCTGGTAGACCGCGCCGGAGAAGACGAGCCAGTCCGGCAGGTCGATCTCCCGCATGGTGCGCAGCACCTGCGCCAGCGGCTCCGAGCGGCGCAGGATGGCGTCCAGCTCGGCCTCCAGGCTCACGCGCGGCCCCGCAGCGGCCAGCCGTGGTCGAGTGGCCCATGGCCCGCGCCGAAGCCGGGCGCGCGCAGCATCGCCTCGTGCACATAGTTCCAGGCCCGCGCCACGGCGGCGGTCAGGGGCAGCCCCTGCGCCAGGCCGGCGGCGCACGCCGAAGCCAGGGTGCAGCCGGTGCCATGGGTGTGGCGGCTCTCGATGCGCTCGCCCTCGAAGGCCGTCTCGCCGTCGGCCGTCATCAGGATGTCGACGACACGGTCCCCGGCCACGTGGCCGCCCTTCATCAGCACGGCGCGCGCGCCCGCGCGCAGCAGCGCCTCCCCCGCCCGGCGCAGGTCGTCCGTCGAGGCGCAGGCGACGCCGGTCAGGGCCTCGGCCTCGGGCGCGTTGGGCGTGAGCAGGGCGGCGCGCGGGACCAGCCGCTCGCGGACCGCGCCCACCGCCTCGGCGGCGAGCAGCGAGGCGCCGCCCTTGGCCACCATGACCGGGTCCACCACGGCGGGCGCGCCGGCCTCGTCCAGCAGCTCGGCGACGAGCGCCACGGTCGCGGCGTCGCCCAGCATGCCCGTCTTGATCGCGTCGGCCCCGATGTCGCCCAGCACGGCCCGCGCCTGGGCCGCCACCACGTCCAGCGGGACGGGATGAACGCCGGTCACGCCCAGGGTGTTCTGTACGGTCACCGCCGTGATCGCCGTGGCCGCGTACCCGCCCAGGGCCGTCACGGTCTTGATGTCGGCCTGGATTCCCGCGCCGCCGCCGGAGTCCGAGCCGGCGATGATGAGGACTCGTCCCTGTGCGGTCATGCCTGCCGATACCGTGCGCGGGCCCGCATGGCCACCCCGGCGGCCGGGCGCCAGCTCCCGAGCGGCGGGCGGATCGGGCAGCCGAAACTTTCTGCTTGAGTTATATTTCCTTCGTTGCATATATACGCCGCATGAGCCCTTTCGAGGCCTTGGCGGAGCCGAACCGGCGGCGGATCCTGGACATCCTGCGGGAGGGCGAGCGCCCGGCCGGCGATCTCGTGGACGCGCTGGGCCTCAGCCAGCCCGGCGTCTCCAAGCACCTGAAGCTGCTGCGTGAGGCGGGCCTCGTCCGCGTGCGCGCCGACGGCCAGCGGCGGCTGTACCGCCTCGAGCCGCACGGGCTGGCCGACCTGGACGCGTGGCTCATGCCCTACCGACGGTTCTGGGCTGGCAGCCTCGACCGTCTCGAACAGCATCTGGAGCGCGAACAATGAAGCCCGGACCCTTCGCCGGCCTGATCAGCGACGAGCTGGGCCAGGTGATCCCCCGCGACGACGGCCGCTTCGACATCGTGTTCGAGCGCACCATCCGAAAGCCTGTCGAGAAGGTGTGGGCGGCGATCACCGTGGCCGAACGGATCGCCGACTGGTTCACGGAGGTGGAGGTCGACCTCCGGCTGGGCGGCCTGTACCGGATCACGTTCCGGGACATGGACTATGTCGTGGACGGGGTGATCACCGAGCTCGAGCCGCTGCGGCGCTTCGCCCATACCTGGCCCGACGTGGAAGATCCCCGCTACCACGACGCCTATGTGCGCTACGAGCTCTGGCCCAATCCCGAGGGCTGCGGCCTGCGCCTGACGCAGACGGCGCTGCCGCCCAAGTACCTCGGCTCGGCGGCCGGCTGGCACACCTTCCTCGAGGCCCTGCCCGGCGCGGCCGAGGGCATTCGCACGCCCTGGAGCGCCGAACGCGAGGCCGCCATGGGGGAACGCTACCGCGACACCCTCGCGGCCTTCGCCCAGCCCTCGGACGCCGGCTCATGACCAAGCCCCCCGCCGACGACCTGGGCGCTCTCCGCCGGACGGGCGCGACCGTCGAAGTGGTCTTCGTTCGCCGCTATGCGAGACCTCTCGAGAAGGTCTGGGCCGCCATCACGCTGCCGGAGCGCCTGTCGAGCTGGTTCGCCAGTTCCGTCACCATCGACCGCCTGGAGGTCGGCGGCGTCATCGAGCTCGACTTCAGGGAGGAAAACTACCGCAGCCTCGGCCGCATCGTCCTGTGGGAGCCGATGAAGACCTTCGCGTGGGAATGGTCCGAGCTCGACGGCTCCAACACCTCGCTCGTGCGCTGGGACCTGGAGCCCGACGGCGACGGCTGTCGGCTGACCCTGACCCACTCGGGCCTGGCGCCCTCGGACGCCAAGGACGTGGGCCCCGGCTGGCACACCCATCTGCAGGCGATCGAGGACGCCGCTGACGGCGTCGCGACGCCATGGAACCGGGTCAAGGAACGGGAGCGGCTGGCCAAGCCGCTCTATGCGGACTGGGCGTCCCTGGCCTGATCGATGGCGGCGGCGACGTCGAGCGCCTGAACGGTCTCGAAGACGTCATGGACCCGCACCGCGGCGACGCCCGCGGCCGCGCCCGCGAGGGCCGCGGCGATCGAGCCCCCCAGCCGCCGGTCCGCCGGCGCGCCGCCGCTCACGGCGCCGATGAAGCTCTTGCGGCTGGCGCCCAGCAGGACCGGGAAGCCCAGGGCCACGATGCGATCGAGCCCCGCCATCAGCGGCAGGTTGTGGCGGATCATGTCCTTGCCGAAGCCGATCCCCGGGTCGAGCCAGATCCGCTCGCGCGCTACCCCGGCCGCCAACGCGGCCTCCGCACGCGCCGCCAGGAACGCCGCCACCTCGCCCACCACGTCGTCGTAGCGCGGCCGGTGCTGCATGGTCCGCGGCTCGCCCTGCATGTGCATGAGCACCACGCCGCAGCCCAGCACGGCGGCCGTTTCCAGGCTGTCGGGCGCGTGACGCAGGGCGGTGACGTCGTTCCACATCGCCGCCCCGGCGGCCACGGCCGCGCGCGCGACCTCCGGCTTCATCGTGTCGACCGAGATCGCCACGTCGCTCTCGGCCCGCAGCGCCGTCACGAGCGGGACGATGCGGCCGATCTCCACCTCGGCCGGGACGGGCTCGGCGCCGGGCCGTGTCGATTCCGCCCCCAGGTCGAGGATGTCGGCGCCTTCCGCGATCAGCCGCCGGGCATGGGCCAGCGCCGCGTCCGCCGCCAGGAACCGGCCGCCGTCCGAGAAGCTGTCGGGCGTCGCATTGACGATCCCCATGACCTTGGGTCGCGCGCGGGTCATGGCCGCACCCTTAGCATCTTGCGCGGCCTCGCCCAGCCACCGCCCGCGACACGAGCCCGAACCTCGTTCAGGTTGTCATGATCTCGCCTTGGGCGCGCAGCAGCGTTCCCCCGAGGCTAGGAGGGACCGATGGCCGACATCGTGGGCGGCAGCGCGCGAGACACCCTGAACGGCGGCGCCGGCGGCGACGTCATCTCCGGCCGCGACGGGTCCGACCGCGTGTTCGGGGGCGCGGGCGACGACGTGATCTACGGCCACTCGGCCGCCGACACACAGGCCGGCTCGCACCTCATCGACGCGACCCGGGTGGCCTCGGGGCTGTCGTCGCCGCTGTTCGCCGCCTCGCCGCCCGGCGACCCCGACCGGCTGTTCATCGTCGAGCAGCACACCGGCCGGATCCGAATCCTCGACCTGAACAGCGGGCAGGTGAACGCCGACGCCTTCCTCGACCTGCCCGACAACAGTCTGGCGGCGGGGGGCGAGCAGGGGCTGCTGGGCCTCGCCTTCCACCCGAACTACGCCTCGAACGGCCTGTTCTACGTGAACCTGACCAATGCGGCGGGAGACACCGAGGTGCGCGAGTACCGCCGCGCCGACGCCGACCACGCCGACGCCGCCTCGGCGCGCCTGATCCTGACGTTCGACCAGCCCTTCGCCAACCACAACGGCGGCTGGATGGACTTCGGACCCGACGGCTTCCTCTACATCTCGTCCGGCGACGGCGGCTCTGGCGGGGATCCGCAGAACAACGCCCAGAACATCGACAGCCTGCTCGGCAAGATCCTGCGCATCGACGTGAACGCCGACGCCTTCCCGGGCGACGCGGCGCGCAACTACACGATCCCGGCGGGCAACCCCTTCGCCGGCGCGGTCCCGGGCGCCGACGAGATCCTCCACTACGGCCTGCGGAACCCGTGGCGGCCCAGCTTCGATTCCGCCACCGGCGACCTTTGGATCGCCGACGTGGGACAGGCGGCGCGCGAGGAGGTCAATGTGGCGCCGGCCGGGTCGGCGGGCCTCAACTTCGGCTGGAAGATCAAGGAGGGCCTGGTCACCTTCTCGCCCGGCTCGCAGGCCGGCCTCACCGATCCGATCCTCGACTACGACCGGACCACGCCGCTGTTCTCGGGCGTCTCGGTCACCGGCGGCTACGTCTACCACGGGCCGGGCGGCGCGAACGGGCTCTACGTCTTCGGCGATTTCGTGCGCGGCAACGTCTGGACGGTCTCCTACGTCGGCGGCCAGGCCCAGGACTTCATGAACCGCAACGCCCAGTTGGCGGTCTCGGGCGGCGGCGACATCGACCAGATCGCCTCGTTCGCGGTGGACGGCCGCGGGCGCCTGTACCTGATCGGCCTGGACGGGGACATCCACCGCCTGAGCCCCCGCGCCGCCGCCGGCGACGGTCTCGACTACCTGCGGGGCGAGGACGGCGACGACCAGATCTTCGGCGGCTTCGGATTCGACGACGTGCACGGCAACATGGGCAACGACACCGTCTCCGGCGGAGAGGGCGGCGACTGGGTGGTCGGCGGCAAGGACCACGACCGGCTGTTCGGCGACGAGGGCGACGACATCGTCTACGGCAACCTGGGCGACGACACCTGCGAGGGCGGGACAGGCGCCGACCTGGTCCGGGGCGGCCAGGGGAACGACATCCTGCGCGGCGGCGACGGGGCCGACTTCATCTCGGGCGACCTCGGCGACGACACGGCCTCGGGCGGCGCGGGCGCCGACATCTTCAACAGCTTCGGCGCCGCCGGCGTGGACCGGGTGCTGGACTTCAACCGGGGCGAAGGCGATCAGGTGCGCCTGGACCCGGGCAGCACCTTCACGGTGGCCCAGGTGGGCGGGGACACCGTCGTCAGCGTCGGGGGCGGCGCACAGGTGATCCTGGTCGGCGTCCAGATGTCGGGCCTGACGGGAAACTGGATCTTCGTGGGCTGAGCCGGCGCCCCGCGGGGCGCCGCCACGGAACAGCCTCAGGGGCTCGGCGGTTGCTCGTTCCCGCCGCTTCGAGGACCCCTTGTCATGTCAGAAGATCTCCGCCCGCTTTCCGTCGTCACCGGCGCCTCGTCCGGCATCGGCTATGAACTGGCCATGCTGTGCGCCGAGGATGGCCACGACCTGATCGTCGTCGCCGATCGGCCCGAGATCGTCGAGGCTGCGCAGGCCTTCGAGGCCATGGGCGTGCGCGTGCAGCGCCTGATGGCGGACCTGGCGACCCTCGACGGGGTCGACCGCCTGCTCGAGCTGGTCGGCGACCGTCCGGTGGACCACCTGCTGGCGAACGCGGGCCACGGCCTCGGCCATGCCTTCCTGGAACAGCCGGTGGCGGCCTGGCGGCACGTGATCGACACCAATGTGACGGGCACGCTCTACCTCGTGCAGCGGGTCGCGCGGCCGATGGTCGAGCGCGGCCGCGGGCGCATCCTGTTCACCGGATCGATCGCCGGCCTGATGCCGGGCACGTTCCAGGCGGTCTACAACGGCACCAAGGCGTTCATCGACAGCTTCGCCTGGGCTCTGCGCAACGAGCTGAAGGACACGGGCGTCAGCGTCACCACGCTGCTGCCCGGCGCCACCGACACCGAGTTCTTCGAGCGGGCCGGGATGCAGGACACGAAGGTGGGCCAGGGCAAGAAGGACGATCCCGCCGACGTGGCCCGCACCGGCTACAACGCCATGATGAAGGGCGAAGGCGACGTGGTGCACGGGCTCAGGAACAAGGTGCAGGCCGCCATGGCCGCGGTGACGCCCGAGAGCGTGATGGCCGAGCAGCACCGCAAGATGGCCGAGCCGGGCACGGGCGACGACGACGAAGAAATCTACCAGAAGCCGCTGGGCTGACCCGCGCCCCCAAGGACGAAGGGCGGCCGCATCGCTGCGGCCGCCCTTTTTGCTGTCGGCGATCCAGCCGCGTCAGGCCGGCTCGGCGCTCGGCTTCGGCGAGATCGGAACCGCCACCGACGGGCCGGTCGGCTTGCGGGCTTCGGCCTCCTCGCGCTTGGGCGCCACGCCCTTGAGGACGCCCACCAGCTCGTCGCCGCTCAGGGTCTCGTACTCGAGCAGGGCCTGGGCCAGCTTGTGCAGGTCCTCCAGCTTCTCGGTCAGGATGCGGCGGGCTTCCTGCTCGCCGCCTTCCACCAGCCGGCGGACTTCCTCGTCGATGATCTTCGAGGTCTCTTCCGAGACGTTCTGGTTGCGCGCCACGGAGTGGCCCAGGAAGACCTCCTCCTGGTTCTCGCCGTACTCGACGGCGCCCAGGCGGTCCGAGAAGCCCCACTTGGTGACCATCGCCCGCGCCAGCTTGGTGGCCTGGCTGATGTCGGAGGAGGCCCCCGAGGTGATGTGCTCCTTGCCGAAGATGAGCTCCTCGGCGACCCGGCCGCCGAACAGGATCGCCAGGCGCGACGTCATCTGCTGGTAGCTCATGGAGTACTTGTCGCGCTCGGGCAGCTGCATGACCATGCCGAGGGCGCGGCCGCGCGGGATGATCGTGGCCTTGTGCACCGGGTCGGTGTTGGGGACGCTCAGCGTCACCAGGGCGTGGCCGCCCTCGTGATAGGCGGTGAGCTTCTTCTCCTCGTCGGTCATGACCATCGAGCGGCGCTCGGCGCCCATCATGACCTTGTCCTTGGCGTCCTCGAAGTCGCGCATGGTGACCATGCGGCGGTTCTTGCGCGCGGCCATCAGGGCGGCCTCGTTCACCAGGTTGGCGAGGTCGGCGCCCGAGAAGCCGGGGGTGCCCCGGGCCACGGTCTTGACGTCCACGTCGGCGGCCAGCGGCACGTTCTTCATGTGCACGCGCAGGATCCGCTCGCGGCCGGTGATGTCCGGGTTCGGCACCACGACCTGGCGGTCGAAGCGGCCGGGACGCAGCAGCGCCGGGTCTAGGACGTCGGGGCGGTTGGTGGCGGCGATCAGGATGATCCCCTCGTTCGCCTCGAAGCCGTCCATCTCGACCAGCAGCTGGTTCAGCGTCTGCTCGCGCTCGTCGTTGCCGCCGCCCAGGCCCGCGCCACGATGGCGGCC
>NZ_JAEUMN010000146.1 GCF_016793225.1 Phenylobacterium sp. | reverse complement strand
GTACTTCTTCGCCGTCGCCCCGCCGGTCTTCGCCAGAACCATGGTGATCGCCGCCGTCAGCGTCGTCTTCCCATGATCCACGTGCCCAATCGTGCCGATGTTGCAGTGGGGCTTGTTACGTTCGAACTTCTCTTTGGCCATCAGGGTCCTGCCGGCGTTGCCTAAACTCGCGTCTCAAGGAGCTGGAGCGGGTAGCGGGAATCGAACCCGCATCCTCAGCTTGGAAGGCTGCTGCACTACCATTGTGCTATACCCGCCAACCTCACCAGCGGGGGCCGCCGCAACTCCTCAGGTTCATCTCCAAAGCGCGTGGTGGGGGAAGAAGGACTCGAACCTTCGAAGCCATTACAGCAGCGGATTTACAGTCCGCCCCCTTTGCCACTCGGGACATTCCCCCAGCGCGCCTGGAGCCTCGTCGGGGACCTCGCGGCGACGCCTCGCATCTGGCGCGTGAACAGGGCTTGAAGCGGCCGGTTCCACGGTCCAAAAGCGGCGGCCCGCCGAGGGGGCCCCAAATCGGAGCGCGTCTTATAGTGGCCTCGCCTACGGAACGCAACGACGCCCGGAAGGGCCGGAAATTCCGTCCCGGACGCGGCCCGTCCGGCCCCGGCCCGGGACGTCCGCAACGCGCCCACGCGACCCCCGCCGACGACTGGATCTGGGGCTGGCACGCGGTGGAAGCCGCGCTCGCCAATCCCCGCCGGGGCGCGCCCTCGCGCCTGCTGGCCACCCCCGACAAGGCGCGTCAGATCGAGGCGCGGTTCGGACGCCTGAAGGCCCTGGAGGTCGCCGACGCCCACCAGATCGGGCTGGCGCTGCCGCAGGGCGCCGTGCACCAGGGCGTCGCCCTGCGGCCGGCGCCGCTGGAAGACGCCGACATCGCCGACTTCGAGCCCCGGCCCGGAGCCGTTCTGCTCGTCCTGGACCAGGTGACCGATCCGCAGAACGTCGGCGCCATCCTGCGCTCGGCGGCGGCGTTCGGCGTGGCCGGCCTGATCCTGCAGGACCGCCACGCCCCGAAGCTCGCCGGCGCCCTGGCCAAGGCCGCCGCCGGCGCCGTCGAGCGGACTCCGGTGGCCCGCGTCGTGAACCTGTCGCGGGCGCTGGACGAGCTCACGTCCGCCGGCTGGCGCGCGGTGGGGCTCGCCGGCGAGGGGGAGCGCGGCCTGCATGAGGTCCTGGACGGCGCGCCCACGGTGCTGGTGCTGGGCTCCGAGGGCGAGGGCCTGCGCCGGCTCGTCGCCGAGCACTGCGACGAGCTGGCCCGGATCCCGATGCCGGGCGGATTCGAGAGCCTGAACGTCTCGGCCGCCGCGGCGATCGCCCTCTACGAGGCGGCCCGGCCCCGCTGAGGGGTGGGTGACTTTCGTCAAAGACCCTGCGATCAAGCTGCGCCGTAACTGACGCGAGGTTGTGACCGCCGGTGGACCGATTCCCGTCACGATTGCTGCTGACGCTGAAGGCGCTGTCCATCAGCCGCGGACGGCTCGCGGTGGAACTGGCGGTCGACAAGTCGGTGATCAGCCGCTGGCTATCGGGTCGCCAGTCGCCGTCCGGCGAGAACCTCGCGAACCTGACGTCGATCGTGGCCGCGCGCCGGCCCGGCTTCAGCCTGCTCGACTGGGAGGAGGCCGACGACACCTTCGCCGCCAAGCTGGGCCTGGGCCAACCGGCCGACGCCGCCGGGGTGCTCGAGACCTGGCTGCCCGCCGGCGTGCTCGCCGAGGCTCGCGCCCTCACCGCCTCGCGCGGCGAAGCCTACGAGGGGTTCTGGCGCACGACGCGTCCCGCCATCACCCAGCGCGGCCAGTTCATCCATGACCAGGTGATGATCCGCAAGGCGGCCAACGGCTTCCTTTCGTTCCGGCTGGGCGTGCAGGACATGCGCTTCGAAGGCTGGGCCTTCCCGACGCAGGCGCAGCTGTTCGCGTTCGGCGCCGACGAGCTCACGGGCATGTTCATCTTCGTCATCTTCAACGCGGTGTTGCGCAACCGCGCCCACGTGCTCGACGGCCTGTCCCTCACATGCCAGAGGGTCGGCGGCGGCATGCCGGTGGCCGGCGCCGTGCTGATGGAGCGGGTCGGCTACCTGACCGCAGACACCGTCGCGGACACCGCGCAGCACGAGGCGTCGATCCCCCGGAATCCCCTGGCGCCCGAGGGCTCGGTGCCGGACGAGATCCGCCGTCATCTGCTCTACGACATCGGCCCCACCGCCATGGCGGCCGGCGGCCCTGCCCTGCTCTCCATGCCGTTCGCCACATCGCTGTCGCGCGGTCCGCAGCCCGGCGATCCGCTGCCGCCCGGAGAGCCGCCGATTCTCGCCTGACGCGCGAAAACGCAACCAGACGCAACGGCTCGCAGGCCGCAGCGCCTACCGCGCCCGGCAGGCCGCCACATCATCCCAGGACAAGTTCAGGGGATGATCCGATGTCGCTTCTCGTTCGCGTCCTCGCGGCAGGCACAGCCGCGGCCCTGCTCGCCAATGCCGGCCAGGCCGACGCCGGCCAGCTCTACAACGCCACATACGCCGGCGTGCCTCTCTCGCCGCCGAACACCGGCGTTCAGGTGCTCACCTCCGGCCTTGACACCACCAGCGCGGGCTTCTCCACGCCGACCCAGGCGCTGGGACTGGCCTACGCCGGCGGCGGCCGGTGGCCGGACTCGTGGCCGTGCGCGCCTGACCGGCCGAGCCCCCGCTTCGCATCCGCTTCCCATCCTTCGCAGACCACCTGAGGAACTGATCCGATGAAGCTATCGTCACTCGCCCTTGCCGGCGCGCTGTCGCTCGGCCTGGCCGGCGCCGCCCACGCCGACTTCCCGACCTACTACGCCGATCAGACCGCCTTCACGGCGGCGGGCACGATCCAGCACGTCGTCGATTTCGACGGCTACGATCCCAACGCGATCACGGTGCTGAACAACACCGAGACGTTCGGGCCGATGTCGCTGACCGGCTCCCCGCTCGTCGTGGTGGGCTCGGACAGCGTGTACCAGCCCGTCCGGAACCTCATCGCCAACAACAACCCGACCCTGGCGCTCACCGGCGACGTCAGCGGCGCCTACAACATGTTCAGCTTCCAGCTGGGCAATCTGGAGGGCTTCGGCGAGCAGGTGTTCATGTGGCTCTACACGAACGTCGACAGTTACGCCTACGGCCTCTACCCCGGCCCGGCGCCCGAGAACCTCACGTTCTACGGCTTCGTCGTGCCCCTGGGCGAGTACTTCACCGGCTTCTCCATGCACGCGACGAACCTGGACGGGTTCTTCCAGGACACGCCCATCGACCAGGCGCTGGCCGTGACGGACTTCCGCTTCGGGACCACGGGACCGATCTGCAGCAACCGGATCTGCGACGGCGGCGACCCGGGGGGCGCGATCCCCGAGCCCGGGACGTGGGCCCTTCTGATCCTGGGCTTCGGCTGCACCGGAGCCGCCCTGCGCGCCCGCCGACGCCCGCTCACGCGCGCGGCGCGCCTCTAGGGACCATTCCCGCCGGAGGGCGGCCGACGCCCTGTCGAGGACGCCCGCCGGCGCCCCCCTGATGCAGAGGCTTGCGGCGGCCGCCGCGCTGACGCATTGAGGCGCGGATGTTCGAAGAGCTGTTCAGCGCCTCGGCGCTTTCCGCCCTGCTCCAGGTCCTGATGATCGACCTGGTGCTCGCCGGGGACAATGCCGTGGCCGTGGGCCTCGCGGCCGGCGGGCTGCCGCCCGAACAGCGCCGGAAGGCGATCTTCTGGGGCCTGGTGGCGGCCGTCGTCACCCGGATCGGTTTCGCGCTGGTGACCACGCAGCTGCTCGGCGTGATCGGCCTGCTCTTCGCGGGCGGCGTGCTGCTGCTCTGGGTCTGCTGGAAGATGTGGCGCGAGCTGCGCGACCAGGCCTCCGCCGAGGAAGAGGCCGCCGAGGCGGCCATGGACTCCGACCCCGCCACCGAGCCCAAGGTCAAGCCGAAGACCTTCCGCGCCGCGCTGATGCAGATCCTGATCGCGGACGTCTCGATGTCGCTCGACAACGTGCTGGCCGTGGCCGGCGCGGCGCGCGAACACCCCGGCATCCTGGTGTTCGGCCTGCTGCTCTCCATCGCGCTGATGGGCGTCGCCGCCCACGCCATCGCCCGGCTGCTGCACAAGTACCGCTGGATCGGCTTCGTGGGCCTGGTGATCGTGCTCTACGTCGCGCTGCACATGATGTGGGAAGGCCACAGGACCATCGCGATCGATCTGGGCCGCACCGCCGAGTACAACGCCATCGTGCCGGACTTCGCCGACATCACGCCCGAGGACGTGGCCCAGCACCTGCGGACGAAGTCGGGCGGCGGCGGGCACTGACCGCCGGGCCGTCCGCGCGGCGTCGGCGTCAGGCCGACTCGGCCGCCGCCGGCCCGCCGAAGCGTTCCCGCCATTCGGCGACCTGCGCGTCCTCGACCTTGCGGAACAGCACCTCGGGCGCCCGGATCGGCCGGCCCGGGGACAGCGCCGTCAGGACGCCCTCGCCGTCCAGCGACGGCCAGCGCCCGGGGAAGGGTTCGCCCAGCGCCTCGGCGATCTTGCCGGCGGCGCCGGGGATGAACGGCTCGGACACCTTGGCGAACAGCGCCGCCAGGTTCAGCCCGTAGCGGACCGCCACCGCAGCACGGTCGCGGTCGGTCTTGATCGCCGTCCACGGCGCCGCCTCGGTCAGGTACTGGTTGCCCAGCACCCACAGCTGCCGGAGCGCCGTCGTGGCCTTGCGGCACTCGCGGTCCTCCATGTGGCCCGTCAGCTCGCGCAGCTTGGCCAGGACATCGGCCTCGAGCTTCTCGTCCAGCGCGCCCGGCGCCCCGCCCTCGGGCACGACGCCGTCGAACCGGCTCTCCGCGAACTTGCAGATGCGGTTGACGAAGTTGCCCAGGACGTCGGCCAGGTCGGCGTTCACCTGATCGCGGAACTGCTCCCAGGTGAAGGTCGAGTCCGAGCTTTCGGGCGCGTTGGCGACGAGCCACCAGCGCCAGTAGTCGGCGGGCAGCAGTTCAAGCGCCTGGTCCATGAAGACGCCGCGCTTCTGCGAGGTGGAGAAGCGGCCGCCGTAGTAGTCGAGCCAGTTGAACCCCTTGAGGTCGTCGACCAGCTTCCACGGCGCGTTGCTGGCGGGCGTCCAGCGGCCGGCGGCGTCCCGGCGCTCGTTCACCCCCATCAGGGTGCAGGGAAAGCCCACCGTGTGGAACGGCACGTTGTCCTTGCCCATGAACTGCACATAGGTGACGTCGGCGGCGCCCGGCTCGCGCCACCAGCGCTCCCAGTCCTGGTCGTCCGGCGCGCGCCCCGCGGCCGCGGCCTGGGCGTCGGCCCATTCCCACGTGGCCCCGATGTACTCGATCGGGGCGTCGAACCAGACGTAGAAGACCTTGCCCGCCAGGCCCTCGACATCGGGCCGCCCGCCGTCGGGGTTGGGGCCCCAGTCCGCGGCGTTCACGGGAACGCCCCACGACAGGTCGCGGGTGATCCCCCGGTCCTGCAGGCCCTCGTCGAGCCATTTCAGGGCGATCGAGGTGACGAGGTTCGGCCACGCGCTCCGCTTGGCCTCGATGGCCACCCTCAGCCGGTCGGCGAAGAGGCTCTGGCGCAGGAACAGATGCTTGGAGCCTCGGATCTCGATGTCGGTCGAGCCCGACAGCGCGGACCGGGGATGCAGCAGGTCGGCCGGATCCAGCACGCGGGTGCAGTTCTCGCACTGGTCGCCGCGGGCCGCTTCGTAGCCGCAGTGCGGGCAGGTTCCGATCACGTACCGGTCGGGCAGGAAGCGCTTGTCCGCGAGCGAGTACACCTGCTGCGTCACCCGCTCCTCGATGAAGCCGGCTTCCCACAGCTGCTGCGCGAAGGCCTGGGTCAGCTTGCGGTTCTGATCGGACGACGAGCGACCGAAGTGGTCCCAGGACATGCCGAAGGCGCGCCCCATGGCGTGCAGCTTCTCGTGGGCCAGGGCGCAGAATTCCGCCACGGGCATCCCGGCCTCGGCCGCGGCGAGCTCGGCCGGCGTGCCGTGCTCGTCGGTGGCGCAGATGTACAGGGTCTCGCGCCCGCGGGCCCTCTGGAAGCGCGCGTAGACATCCGCCGGGAGCATCGAACCGGCGAGATTCCCCAGGTGCTTCGCGCCGGCGGCGTACGGCAGGGCCGAGGTGATGAGGATGCGCGACATGGCAGAGGCTTCCGAAAGAACCGGGGCTTATAGGCGTTCGCGCGGCTTCGCCAAAGACGCGCGCACAAGAAATGCTCGCCAAGCCGCGCCATCCGCGCAAACTCCCCTCAGGGGCGAGCGATGCGACCGCATGAGTCGCATGACGACATCTGCCCCAGAAGGGA
This sequence comes from Phenylobacterium sp., assembly GCF_016793225.1. GTDB lineage: Bacteria > Pseudomonadota > Alphaproteobacteria > Caulobacterales > Caulobacteraceae > Phenylobacterium. The sequence goes on along the minus strand of NZ_JAEUMN010000146.1, from coordinate 5,586 downwards.
GCGACTATGCGCAAGCTGATCCTTGCGGCCGGCCTCCTGGCCGGTCTGTCCCTGGCCGCGTGCGGCGAGCAGAAGCCCGCCGCCGAGGCGGCGGCGCCCGCCGAGGCGCCCAAGAAGTCCCTGGCCCGGCAGGCCCCCATGTACGCCGGCCAGGAGCAGGTCCTTTCGGTCCAGTCCGGCACGGTGACCAAGGACGCCGGCGGCGGCCTGAACCTCGAGGCCAAGGCCACGACCGACGGGGCGGGCTGGACCCAGGTCGGGTTCCTGCCGCGCGTCTACGCCGCGACGCCGCCCGACGGGATCTACGAGATCGACGTGGTCGCGCAGAAGCCGGCGACGCCGGGCGCCGCCGGTCCGACCCCGGTCGACGTGAAGAGCGCCTGGGACCGGTACAAGGACGGCCGCGTGAAGGGCGTGAAGTTCATCTCCAAGACCAACGAGGTCGTGGCGATGGTCGGCGGCTGAGTCTCAGCCGCCGCCGCGGCGCCGGCCTCACATCGGCGGCTTGGCCCCGTTCTCGCCGATCGACACCGAGCCGGCCATCAGCTGGCCGTTGGCCGTCTTCTGCACGACCATGAACACGGGCGTGCCCACCTTCACCTGGCTGCGCTGACCGGGCGTGATCTGCACGATCGGGACGTTCGCCGGCACGTTGATGGTGCGCTTGCCGTACGAGTAGCTGACCTCGAGCTGGCGGGTGCCCTTGCGCCCGGCGACCACGGTGCCGACGGTGCCGTTGGTCATCATGGAGCCCTTGCGCAGGTCCCAGCCGTAGTGGCCCTCGCCCATCTTCACGCCGGGCGGGAAGACGTGCACCTCGAGCGAGCGGCCCGTCCCGTCCTTCTGCGGCATCTCGGCGGTGCCGATGAAGCTGCCGGGCTTGATCGCGTCGGGCGTCACGGGCTTCAGCACCGCCACCGTCCACTGCGGGGCCAGGTTCACCTTGGTGACGCCCTTCTGCCCCTTCACGGTCATCGAGCCGGCGTCCAGGGCCGTCACCGTCCCCCGCACCACGCTGGGGGCCGCCGGCGCCTGGGCCTGGGACGCCCCCGCCGCCAGGGTCACCGCGGCCGCCACGGCCATCGTCATCCGAAACATCTGATCATCCCCTCTGCGCGCTCGTTCTCAGAGCGGTCCCCTGAATACAAACCATGCCCCCAGGGCAATGAAGGCGAATCCGGCCGCATGGTTGATCGTCAGCTTCTCGCCCAGATACGTGACCGAGAACACCGCGAAGACGCCGAGGGTGATCACCTCCTGCATCGTCTTGAGTTCGGCCGCGGAATAGACCTGACGTCCGATCCGATTGGCCGGCACGGCCAGCCAGTATTCGAAGAAGGCGATGCCCCAGCTCGCCAGGACCAGCAGCCACAGCGGCCGGTTGTCGACCTTCAGGTGGCCGTACCAGGCGAACGTCATGAACACGTTGGAGGCGACGAGCATCAGGATCGGGGCGATTGCGGTCCAGTTCGGGGTCATCTGCCAGTTTTCGCGCTTAACGAGGGGTCGGACCGACCTATAACCTGCGCCGGGTCCTGGAGGGGGAGAGTGGATATGCGCGGATGGATGACGGCGGCCGCCGCGGCCCTGGCCCTGGCCGTCTCCGCCTGTTCCCAGCCGGGCGCGGAGACCGACGCGGCAGCCTCGACCGAGCTCCGCATCTACAACTGGTCGGACTACATCGACCCGGCGCTCCTCACCGACTTCACCAAGGAGACCGGGATCAAGGTCACCTACGACACCTTCGATTCCAACGAGGTGCTCGAGACCAAGGTGCTGCAGGGGGGCACGGGCTACGACATCGTGGTCCCGTCGAACCGGAACCTGCCCCGCTACATCCAGGCCGGCGCCATCCAGCCGCTCGACAAGGCAAAGCTGCCCGGCCTCGACAAGCTGGCGCCCGACCTGATGGCCAAGCTCGGCCGCTTCGATCCGGACGGGAAGTTCGCCGTTCCCTACATGCAGGGCACCATCGGCATCGGATACAACGAAGACGCCGTGAAGAAGCGCCTGCCCGGCGTCACCATCGACAGCTGGGCGATCCTCTTCGAGCCCGCCAACCTCGCCAAGCTGAAGGACTGCGGCGTCTACTTCCTCGACGCGTCCGAGGACATGTTCGCCATGGCCCTGGTCTACCTCGGCAAGGATCCGAACTCGACCAACCCGGCCGACTACGCCGCGGCCACGGACCTGATGCTGAAGGCCCGGCCCTATGTCCGGAAGTTCCATTCCTCGGAGTACGTGGACGCCCTGGCCAACGGCGACATCTGCGCCGCCGTCGGCTACTCGGGCGACGTGCTGCAGGCCAAGGCGCGGGCCGAGGAGGCGAAGAACGGCGTCAAGGTCGCCTATGCGGTGCCCAAGGAAGGCAGCGAGATATGGTTCGACGTCTTCACGATCCCCAAGGACGCGCCGCATCCCGACGCCGCGCACAAGTTCATCGCCTTTATGCTGCGGCCGGACATCATCGCCCGGGCGTCCAACTTCACCCAGTACGCCAACGCCAACACCGCCGCGACGCCGCTGGTGGACGAGGCCATCCGGACGGATCCCAACATCTATCCCTCGAGCCAGCTCTCCCAGCGTCTGTTCGTCTCGACCACGCGTGACCAGGCCCTGCTGCGCGACGTCAATCGCCAGTGGACCAAGGTGCTGACCGGGCGTTGAGCGGCCGGCCCAACATCGGCGGGATCCGGTCGGCCTTCGCGCCCTGGGAGGATCCGGCGAAGGCGCCGCTCGTGCAGTACGAGGCCGTGTCCAAGGCGTTCGGCGACACGCCGGCCGTCCGCGACGTGTCGCTGTCGATCTACGAGGGCGAGTTCTTCGCACTGCTGGGCCCATCCGGGTGCGGCAAGACCACGCTGATGCGGCTGCTGGCGGGCTTCGAGCAGCCCGACGCTGGCCGGGTCCTCCTGGGCGGACGCGACATCGCCGGCGACCCGCCGCACCGGCGCCCGGTGCACATGATGTTCCAGAGCTACGCCCTCTTCCCGCATCTCAGCGTGGCGCAGAACATCGCCTTCGGCCTGAAGCGCCAGGGCGCGGCCCGGGCCGAGATCGACGCCCGCGTCGAGGAGATGCTGGCCCTAGTGCGCCTGGAAGGGCTCGGTCGCCGGCGGCCCGACCAGCTGTCGGGCGGCCAACGCCAGCGGGTGGCCCTCGCCCGGGCGCTCGCGCCCCGCCCCCGCATCCTGTTGCTGGACGAGCCCATGGCGGCCCTCGACAAGAAGCTGCGCGAGGAGACGCGGTTCGAGCTGATGAGCCTCCAGCAGTCGTTGGGCATGACGTTCCTCATCGTCACCCACGACCAGGACGAGGCGATGGTGGTGGCCGACCGCATCGCCGTGATGCGGGAGGGCGCCATCGTGCAGGTGGGTCGGCCGGCCGAGGTCTACGAAGCGCCCGCCGACCGCTACGTGGCCGGCTTCATCGGCGACGTGAACCTGTTCGAGGGCCGCGTGGCGGCGTCCGGAGACGGGCGGGTGCGCCTGCTGTCCCCCGAAGGCGCCTTCGAGGCCGAGGGCGCGGGCCCGGTCGGCGAAACCGCCTGGATCGCGGTGCGCCCCGAAAAGGTGGCGGTGCACACCGAGGCTCCCGCCGGCGGCGTCAACGTGCTGGAGGGCGCGATCCTCGACTACGGCTACCTGGGCGACTGGACGACCTACCTCGTGGAGGTCGCGCCCGGGGGACGGACGCTGCGGGCGGCGCGCGCCAACGCGACCCGCACCGTCGAGCGGCCGCTGGGCTGCGGCGACCGGGTCTGGCTTTCGTTCGCGCCCTCCAGCGCCGTGGTGCTCACCCGATGAGGCGGCGGGGCCTGGCGGCGCTGCTGCCCATCCTGTGGCTCGCGATCTTCTTCGCCTTCCCGTTCCTGCTGGTGGCCAGGCTGTCGCTGTCGGACTCGGCCCTGGCCATGCCGCCCTACACGCCGCAGATCGACTGGGGCCAGGGCCTGGCGGGACTGTCGGCCTTCCTCGCCGCCCTGGACGGCGAGACCTACGCCCGGCTCGCCCAGGACCGCCTCTACCTCGACGCCTGGCTGTCCAGCCTGCGCATCGCCGGCACGGCCGCGGCGCTGCTGCTGCTGGTCGGCTATCCCATCGCCTACGGGATGGCGCGCTGCCCCTCGAGGGTGCGCCAGGTGCTGGTGATGGCGGTCATCCTCCCGTTCTGGACCAGCTTCCTCATCCGCATCTACGCCTGGATCGCGATCCTGAAGCCCGCGGGCCTGCTGAACGCCGCGCTCGGCGCCGTCGGACTGCCGCGGATCGACATCCTGAACACCGAGGCCGCCGTCCTGCTGGGCCTGGTCTACGCCTACCTGCCCTTCATGGTGCTGCCCCTCTACGCGGTGCTGGACCGGCAGGACGACAGCCTGATCGAGGCGGCCGAGGACCTGGGCTGCACGTCGATGCAGGCGTTCTGGCGCGTCACCTTCCCGCTCTCGCTGCCCGGCGCGGCGGCGGGCGCCCTGCTCTGCTTCATCCCCATGGCCGGGGAGTTCGTGATCCCGGACCTGCTGGGCGGCTCCGAGACGCTGATGCTGGGGCGCGTCATCTGGACCGAGTTCTTCGCCAACCGCGACTGGCCCGCCGCGTCGGCGGTGGCGATCGTGCTGCTGGCGACGCTGGTGATCCCGATCCTGCTCTGGGAGCGCCAGCAGGCGAAGGTGCTGCGATGAGGCGCGGGCCGTCCGCCTTCAACGTGGCCGCCGTCGCGCTCGGCCTGGCGTTCCTCTATGCGCCGATCGTCATCCTGGTCCTCTACTCGTTCAACGCGAGCCGCCTGGTCACGGTCTGGGGCGGGTTCTCGACGCGCTGGTACACGGCGCTCCTGCACGATCAGCAGATGCTGGACGCCGTGTGGGTGACGCTGCGGGTGGGCGTGATCTCGGCGTCCGTCGCCACGGTGCTGGGCGTGTTCGCCGCCGTCGCGCTGACCCGCCACCGCCGCTCGAGGGTTCGCCCCGCCGTCGCGGGCGGGATCTACGCCACGCTCGTCATGCCCGAGGTCATCCTGGGCCTCTCGCTGCTGTTGCTGTTCGTGGCCGTGGGCGCGCCGCGTGGCTTCTGGACCGTCACCCTCAGCCACGCCACGCTCACGCTCGCCTACGCCACCGTGGTCGTGCAGGCGCGGCTGCAGAGCTTCGACACCAGCCTCGAGGAGGCCGCCCAGGACCTGGGCGCCGCCCCCTGGAAGGCGTTCATGCTGGTGACGCTGCCCGGCGTCGCCCCGGCCGTGGCCGCCGCCTGGATGCTCGCCTTCACCCTCAGCCTCGACGACCTCGTGATCGCAAGTTTCACCTCGGGCCCCGGCGCCACCACGCTGCCAATGCGGCTCTACAGCCAGGTCCGCCTGGGGGTGAATCCTGAGATCAACGCGATCTCGACCCTGCTCATCGGCCTCGTGGCCACGGGCGTCATTGCCGCCTACCTGATCCGGCAGCGACGCAGGGCGTGAGCCTGGAATGCGCCGCAGGCGGTCCGGCGCGACGCTACGCGACCCTTACTCCGGCCGACGCCGGACCGCCTGCAGCCGACGTCTGCCCAGACGTCAGGCCCGGACCGCACCCCCGAGGGCCCGGAC
>NZ_JAEUMN010000063.1 GCF_016793225.1 Phenylobacterium sp. | reverse complement strand
GCGGCGTGGGTGGCGGGCAAGAACGTGCGCTTCTGGAAGGGGCGTTGGCAGACGGTCGGCGGCTGGGAGCGGATCTTCGCTGAAGCCCTGACCGGTGTCTGCCGCACGGTGCTGCCCTGGACGGACAATCTCGGCGCCCTGATGGGGGCTTTCGGGACCCACTCGGCGCTGCAGGTCTACCGGGGTGGGGAGCTGTTCGACATCACGCCTGTGGGCCTCGCGGCCGGCGCGGAGCATGGGACGGGGACCACGGGCTACAGCACCGGCGCCTACGGCGTCGGCGGCTACTCCGAGCCCTCGGCGAGCGACTACTTCGCGAGGACCTGGGCGCTCGACACCTACGGCGAGAGCCTGATGGCCAATCCGCGCGGGGAGACGATCTACTGGTGGCAGAACGACACCGGCACGCCGGCGGAACCGCTCACGGGAGCGCCCGACGAAGTCACCTACATGCTGGTGACCGAGAGCCGGCAGGTCATGGCGATCGGCTGCAACGAGGAGGTCTCCGGGACCTTCAACCCGCTCTGCATCCGGTTCTCCGACATCGAGAACCCTGAGGACTGGACGACCACACCCTCCAACAACGCCGGAGAGGTGATCCTGAAGGGCGGCGGCCGCCTCGTGGCGGGCCGACGCTTTGGCGAGTACGTCCTGGCCTGGACGGACAGCGGCTTCTACGTGGGCACGTTCATCGGCGACCCCTCTCAGACGTGGCGGTTCGATCCCGTGCCGGGCAAGTGCGGCCTCATGGGCCCAAACGCCGTGGTGATCTTCGGCGGTGCGGCCTACTGGGTCGCGCCGGACGGCCAATTCTATGTGTGGGCGCCCGGTTCTGCGCCGGCGATCCTACCCTGCACGGTGCGCAAGGACTTCACCGACAACCTGGCAGCCTCGCAGTTCGACAAGGTGGTGGCGTCGAGCTGCGCCACCTTTTCCGAAGTCCGCTTCGACTATCCCGACGCTCGCGACGGCGATGGGCTGGAGAACAGTCGCTACATCGCGGTCTGCACGCTCGACGGCGCCTGGACCAAGGGCGAGATGGCGCGCTCGGCCTACGTGGATGCCGGCCCTTCGGTGTCGCCGATCGGCGTCGCGCCGAGCGGTGAAGTCTACTGGCACGAACGGGGCGCCACAGCCGATGGCGAGCCGCTGGCCTGGTACGTCGAGAGCGGCGACCAGTACGTCGATGACGACCGGCGGGTGATGCGGGTCAACGACGTCGAGCCGGACTTCGAGGGCCAGCTCGGCCCGGTCCGGATGACCATCTCCACCCGCGACTTTCCCCAGGAGCCGCGGGTGGCATGGGACCCCGTCACCCTGGCGCCGGGCGAGACCTTCCAGGATCTCCGGGCCGAGGGCCGCTTCATGAGCGTGAGGTTCGAGGGCTCGTCGGTGCCCTCCTTCGCGCGCTGCGGCCGCCCCTCCTTCGACGTCATCACCACAGGTGCACGATGAGCAACGTGGCCGACTACGCCGCAGAACGCGCGGCCCGGACGGAGCCGGATGCCAGCGAACTCGACGCGGCGCTGGCTGAGGGCGCCAGCGACGAGATGCTTGCGGCGCTCGCGGCGGCCCCCGATCTGCAGGGCGAGGCGCTGCCAGGCGCGACGCGTCCGCTCTCCCCGTTGCAGGCGCAATGGGAGCGCTTCCGCGACCGGTTCGCCGAGGCGATGGCGGGCGGCCTCTATACGATCGAAGACCTCGAGGCGATGATCGCCGGCGGCGAAGCCTACCTCTGGCCCGGCGCTGACGCGGCTATCGTCACCCAGGTCGTCGCCTACCCTTCTGGCGAGAAGGTGCTGCAGACGCTCTGGGCGGTCGGCGACCTGAAGGAGGTCCTCGCGCTGGAGCCGGCGCTGTGCGCCTCAGCGCGCCTGCTGGGGTGCTCCCGGATCCTGATCGAGGGCCGCAAGGGCTGGGAGCGGCTGCTGAAGCCGGCCGGGTATGAGCCCTGGTCCGTGACCGTCTCGAAGGTGGTGTGACATGGGCATCTCCAGCAAGAAGCGGACGACCAAGGAGACGTCGAGCACGACGCAGAACGTGACGACGCAGCGCACCGCACCCACCTGGGCGGAGGAGCCACTGAAGGCCTTCACGGGCCAGGTGTCCGGGTTGCTCGACCGCGACCCGACCGACTTCGTGTCCGGCGTGGACCCGCTCCAGGCGAGAGCCGGCGCCGCGGCAGCGGGGTTGGGCGGCTGGCGCGGCGGTGTCGCGAGCGCCATGGACGCCGTCCAAGGCGCTGCCGACGGCTCCATCGACCGCGTCGGCGGGGCCAGCCTCCTCGACAACCTGGGAGCCTACGAGTCCCGCTACCAGGATGCCGTGCGCCGCGCGGCGCTGACCGACTTCGACGCCGATGCGGGCCGGACCCGTGCGGCGCAGGCCGCGGCGGGCGCTCGCAACGGCGCCTTCGGCGGCTCTCGCTACGCCGTCCGTGAAGCCCAGACGGAAGGAGAGCTGTCGCGGGCGCGAGGGGCCCTCGACGCCAACATCCTCGACAGCGGCTTCCGACTGTCTGCAGATCTGGCCGATCGCGACGCAAGCCGACGGCAGGCAGCGGCCGTCGCGAACCAGGGCGCGTCCGCACAGGACCTGGCGCGGCGGCTGGAAGCCGGCGGCCTCTTCGGCAATCTGGCGAACGTCGACGCGACCAACGCCCGCGCCGACATCGGCGCCCAGATGGATGCCGGGGGCGTCCTGCGGGGCATCGACACCGAACAGAGGCAGGGCCAATTGGGGCTTCTCGGGGCGGTGGCGGACCTGCTCGGGAAGGGCCAGTTCGACTTATTCGGCGGGCAGACCGTCAACGGGCTTACGAACAGCTCGGGCACGTCGACGACGAAGTCGAGCGGCAGCCTGATGGATCAGATCGGCCAGGCTATCCAGATCGCGGCCATTGCCGCGTCGGATGTGAACCTGAAGCGCGACATCGTCACGCTCGGCCATGACGAGGCCGGTCGCCGGTGGGTCTCCTGGCGCTACCTCTGGGAGCCGGACGATCACCCGCCGCACGTCGGCGTCATCGCACAGGAGCTCCTTCAGACCGATCCGGACGCTGTTCTGGTCGGGCCCATGGGCTTCCTGATGGTCGACTACTCGAAGGTGGAGGGCGCGACATGGCGGCATTCCTGAACGGGCTGATGGGCGCGCTGAAGGGCCTGGGCGGCAAGGGCTCCACTCCCGGGCTGATCGGCTCGGTCGATGCGGCGGTTGCTGGCACGCCGGGCGGGGCATCTGCCACCGCAGGCTCCGGAGGCCTGCTCCCGGCCGCGCAGGACTTCCTCATGAAGGACGACGGCTACTTCCTTGGCGTGGGCGACCCGAAGGGCAACGACGCCTTCTCTCGAAACGAGGGCGCCGCGGTCATGCGCCGTATGCCGACGCTCGAGGCGGCGGGGCCTGAGCCCAAGATGTCGTTTTTCGACCGCATCAACGCGGTCGATCCGACGACGGGCATGAGCACGGTGGACCGCTTCGACCGTCTCGGCGCGGCCATGCGCGACGACGACTCCACGGAGCGGCTCACGGCCATCGATCAGCGCGCGGCCGGGCGGCTCGCGAAGAGCAAGCAGGCGGAACTCGCGGCGCAGATCGATGCGCTGTTCCCTGACGACCCGAGGATGCAGTTCCTGCTGAAGGCGAACCCTCAGAAGGCAACCGAGGCTCTGGCTGACGTCTACAAGAGCCGCAACGAGGCCTACACGCTGAGCAAGGGGCAGCGTCGCGGCGCCGGTGGCCGGACCATCGACGAAGCGCCCGACTACGGCGTGGACGATGGCTACGCCTGGGAGCGCGGCGCAGACGGCTTCTCCTGGGGCGATCAGCGTCCGCCGACGTGGCAGGAACTCGAGGCCGGCCGGCACAACCGCGTCGAGGAGGGCTATGGCGGCGAGCGCATTGCGCTCCACCGGGCACGCCTCGCGCTCGAGCGAGAGCGTGCGCGGCGCGCGGCGGCTGGCGGGAGCGGCGCGACGGGCGGGATGCCGCCCCTGCCGCCAGGGTTCCGCATCACGCCGGCGGGGAGGTAGGTCATGCCCGCGCCGATCATCGCCGAGAACGATCGTGGCGACCGCCTGCAACTGATCGATGGCCAGTGGCTGCCGCTGGCTAATTCTCGCGCGCCCGGATCGACCTACCTGCCGTCCTACAGCCGCGGTGATCCGGATCGCTCGGAGGCGGCCTACTATCGCGCCTTCAAGACCGAGGATGACAAGGCTCAGGCCGGCGCGGCGAAGGGCATTGCCGCCGCGCGGCGCATGGAGGGCCTGCTGTCGCGCCAGAAGACCGGCGGCCAGTATGCCATTCCGATCTGGAAGGACGTTGCCGGCTGGCTCGACCCTGAGATCCGCGAGATGGACTCCATCCAGGCTGAGGCGGCGCGCTCGAAGCGCCAGCCCGGCGAGGGCGCGATCTCGGACTTCGACGCCCAGCAGTTCCTGGTCATGACCTACGGCAAGGACAAGCCGACGGAGACCAACCGGGCGCTGATCCGCGCCCAGCGGCTGGCGGATGACGCCGTACAGCAGCGCCGGGCCTTCATGGACTGGCACGCGTCGACGTTCGGGACGACGAACGGCGCGCCGGAGGCGTGGAGCCGATACGCTCAGGACAACCCGATCTTCGACGCCGCCTCAGAGGCGCGCGGCGCGCCCGTGCTGAACATGAACCGCCGCCAGTGGCGGGAGTACTTCGGCGCCGTGCGGGGCGACGGCGACCGCCGCCAGTCGCAGGCTTCGAGCGATGCACAGCGCGCGGCCGGGCTGTCGAGCGATGGCCGTGAGCGCGTCCGCAATGCCGACGGCTCGGTGATCATGAAGCCGCAGGGCTGGCAGTCGCAGCTTCCGGCGGCGCAGCGCAACGCGCTGCGGTTCTACGCCGGGTCCAAGGCGAAGAGCGGCTCGAAGTCGAACCCCTATGTGCCGTCGAGCGCAGACGAGTTCGATCGGCTGCCGCTCGGCTCCTGGTATCTGGATGACGACGGCAAGGCCTACCAGAAGGGCGCGCGCTGATGGGCAGCTTCCGTGCAAGGGAGACGGGAGAGGCCGCTGCGGCGGAGGGCGGGACTTTCCGACGTCAGGACCTGGCAGGCGGCCCGCGCCGTCGCGGCGTCATAGATGACGTGTCGGGGGCGGTGGCGGTGGCGACCAGCCTGCTCGGCCTCGATGAGCCTGCGGACTGGCTCTACACCAAGGGCGTGACGGGCCTCGACCTACTCACGGGCAAGCACAAGACGAAGCCGGGCGAGCGGGTGGAGGACTTCACGCGCCGCGTGGAAGCCGCGAACTGGCGCGACGCGCGGGCCCGCCGCAGCCAGGTGCGCGACGACTTCGCCAAGGCTCATCCGGTGCTGAAGCCGGTGGTGGAGATGGCGACGGCGGCAGCGCCGGTCATCCTGGCGGCGCGGAGCGGCGGTCTGTCGACGGCGCCCGCCGCCATGGAACAAGCAGCGCCGGCTGCCAAGGGCGTCTTGGGCGCGCTGCAGCGCATCCCCGGCGCCCGAATGATCGGCGAGATGGGAAAGGGCGGCGTCACGGGCGGCCTGTTCGGCGCCCTCTCCGGCTTCTCGGACGAAGGGGACCTGGGTCAGCGCCTGGAGAAGGCGAACGAGGGGGCTGCGTTCGGGGCGGCCTTCGGCGCACTGACGCCGCCGGTCGTCACGGGGATTGGGGGTATCATCAATGCCGGCAAGCGCCTGAGCGCGCCGCGAGATACGCGCGCGGCGGCGCAAGCCGGCAGGGTGCTCGAGGAGCGCGTCGGGCCGAGCCTCGCCCTTGAGGCACAAGGCGGTGATGACCTGCAATTGCCGTTCGAGCGGATGGGCGCCGGGGGCGAGACGACGGCGCGGGCTGTGGCGTCGGTGCCGGGCCCCGGGCAGGACATTGCGCGTAGCGAACTCGTCCGCCGCCGTGAGGGCGCGCGAAGTCGCATCCTCTCGGCCGTCCGGCGCGACCTCGGAGATGATGGCGCCTCGTTCCATGCGACGCGCGAGGGGCTGGATCGCCGGCGACTGCAGGAAAGCCGCCCTCTCTACGCCGAGGCCTTCGAGCGCGAGCCGCCGGTCACCAATGCCCTGGAGCGGCTGAAGGCCCGGCCGAGCATCCGCAAGGCCATGCGCCGCGGCCGTGAACTCGCGCTCGAGGAAGGTGAGAACCCGAATGGGCTCGGCCTCTTCGACATGGAGAACCCCGCCGACTGGCTGACCGACGGGCCTGATGCGGGGCGTGTCGCCGGTGAGGCTGAGAGGATCGCCGGCTTCCGCCGGCCGCCGTCGGCGCCGCGTCGCGGGCCGTCGCTGGCCAAGTTCGTCGCCGATGGCGGCGGGCTGCGGGACGTAGGCGGCGATGTCACGGCGATGGGCGGACGCGACTGGCACAAGGGCAAGGCCTACCAGCGCGGCGTGATTGGCGAGGCTGCCGACCCGGACGAGTGGGCGTTGCGCGCCTGGGAAGCCGGCTATTTCCCGGAGCACCGCTCGCGGCCGACCGTGAACGAGTTCCTGGACGCGCTCGGCGATGATATCGCCGGGCGGCGCCAGCGCTTTGCGCGGGACGCCGACCCGCGCGCCCTGGACCGGATCGCGCGTTTCGACGAGGCGGAGGAGATGGCCTACCGCGGGGGCTCTGCCGACGACCTTCCGGACCCGGAGAGCTACGGCCAGCGGCCTGAGCCGCAGACGGGGCCGGTGTACGGCGAGACCCCGACCTGGAAGGCGTGGGACTACATCAAGCGCGGGCTCGACGATGAGCTGGAGAGCCTGCGGGACCCGACGACCGGGCGGCTGCCGCGGACCGACGAGGTGCGCAACATTGAGCGGACGCGCACCGAACTGCGACGCCATCTGCGAGACCTGAACCCGAAGTACGGCGAGGCCCTGGACGCCTACGCGGGCCCCTCCCGTCAGATGGATGCGATGTCGCTCGGCCGGCGCATGGTGACGGGCCGCATGGACGCCGAAGACTTGGCCACGGGCATGGAGCGCTTCTCGGCGGACGAGGCGGAGGCGATGCGCCTGGGCGTGGCCAGGGGCCTGTCCGACGTCTTTCGGTCCAAAGATCCGCAACGCACCTTCCGCGCCTTCGTGGACGACGAACTCCTGCAGGACCGGCTGCGGATGGGCTTTGGGAGCGATGAGGCCTACGCGCGGTTCATGCGCGACGTGGTCTCCGAGTTCGAGGCCAACCTCTCCTACAACCGCGTGCTCACCGGCTCGCGTACGACGCCGCTGGCGGAAGACATCGCGGCTGTGAACCGTGCGGCCAGCGGCAACGACCTGCTCGAACCGGCCTTCAACTTCGCCCAGGACCCGCGAAGCTGGCGACGCCAGGCCTTCGAGTGGGCGGCGACGAAGCTGCGGCAGGCGCGCGAGGCCCGAAGCGGCCTGAACAACCCCGAGGTCTCGCGGCTCCTGGGGCAGGCGCTGTTCCGCAACGGGGACGTGGGCGAGCTGTTCGAGGCCATGGTGCGGGAGCGGGTGATCTCGCCGGCCGAGATGCGGGCCATGGCGCCCTATCTCGCCGCGGAGGCTGGTGTCCTTGCGGAGCGTCGGGCCGATGCCTCGCCTAACTGATGACGCCGACCCACCAGAGGCTGAAGAGATGGGCGATCCAGGCCACGAAGCCGATGCTTACGATCAGGTAGATCACGACCGGGATCTCGACCGCGACCTTCTTCCAGAGCGGGTAGGACGGATGATCCTCGGCGATCAGGTGCGGGTAGCGGCGCTTCCTCATGGCCTGGCCGATCTTGGCGTTCAGCCAAGCGCGCTTGTGGTGGAGTCGCAGCTCGTCGGGATCGATCGGGGACGGGGTGAAGGCCAAGGTCCAGCGCCGCTGTTCAGGGCGTCCAGAGATAGCAGTTTCGGGACGTCGATGCTAATCTAGGGCGACGCTTCGGCGTCAGCGTCGGCCCCACGGACGGGGCAGCCCACGCCGGGCGCTAAATGGCGGACCGTAGGCTCCACGGACGGAGCACAGCCGGCGGCGACAGCTGCCTTCCCTGTGCACGAGGAGCCTTTTCCGATGCCCATGACAGACACTTCGCCCGCGGAGAACGCGGTCGCGATCGACTATAGCGGTGGCGACGTCACGGTCGGCCGCTGCCGCGCCCTCCTGGTCGGCGTGGCCGGGAATCTGAAGGTCGACATGCGCGGCGTCGGGACCGGCGTCACGCTGCCGCTCCCTGCCGGTCTGATCCCCGTCTCGATCACCAAGGTCTACCAGAGCGGCTCGACCGCGACTGGCGTCGTGGCGCTCTACTGAGATGCAGGCTGGTCACGTCGGTCTGTCGCTGACCGCGCCACGAGCCGTGGCCACGGCCCCGCCCGTGAACGACACGATCGTCCTTGACCGCGACGTCTGGATTTGGGGCGCGTCCACGGCCGGGGGGAAGGTCGACGGGACGCAGGTGACGTTCATGCAGGACCTGGCCCTGCAGATCGACCCCTCGGCGGTCCAGGGCACCGAAAACGACGTCGGCGGCTCGACGCTGGAGAAGCACACGCTCGGCAACGGGCGGATGACGCACAATCGGGGCCTCGGCGGGCAGGGGCCCACCTCGATCCGCACGCGAACGCAGAACGACGTGCCGGTCCAGGTCGGCGCCAGCGACATCTGCTTCAACCACATCGGCGACAACACGGGCACCGACACGGGCAACGTCGGGTCGGGCGTGGCGAACACCGTCAACACGATCGCGACGGCCATGGGCCTCATGCTCACGGCCTGCGGGGCGCGGCCTTCGCTGGCGATGACGAACACCCGGGGCAGCTTTGCCTCGAGCGCGCGCGCGTCGATCTCGGAGACGCCGGGCTCGTTCTGGTTCAACGCGAAGGAAACCCTGTTCCGCCGCTACACGACCAGCGCCGGCCAGGGGAAGGTGATCGACTGCTTCCAGACCTTGATGGACGAAGCGGTCGACTATGGGCTGATCGACCCCACCAACGACCAGGCGGATGTCGACAAGGGCGTCTCGCCCATGGGGTTCATGACGACCGACGGCTCGCACATGAACCAGCACGGCATCCGGTGCGTGACGCGCGCCTCCATCCTGCGGGTGGTCGACGCGATCCTCGGGGGCGTGCCCTTCGCGCTGCGCCAGTACGTCACGGCCGCGCAGCCCGCCACGCCTGCGGCCGGCGACGTGATCGGGACGCCGTTCATCTGGGGATCGGGCGGCACGATGTCGCTCGCGCCCTCGAACACCCAGACCGACTATGCGGTGAGCGCCAGCGGCCAGATCAGCCGCGTGGGCGCGACCCCGCCGGCGCGCGACCTCACACCCGTGCACATGCAGTTCGCCAAGACCGGGCGCACGTCACGGGTCCAGAAGCGGATCCTGGTGGGCGAGCGCGCGGCGGCGGGCGTCTCCAAGCTGGTGGAGTTCGACGGCTACTGCTGCGTCAACCAAGCGGTGTCGAAGATGCCCGACACCCTGCAGGCGCTGACGATCGTGGGCCGCCTGCAGGGGGCCACGGGCGGCGACGGGGCGTCGCAGATCGTGTTCTCGGCCTCGACCGGCGGCATCGTCATCACGCGCAACGTCAACAACGCGCTGGACATCATCATCCGCAACACGTCGGGGCAGACGCTGTTCTCGATGACCTCGGCCAGCAACCTGTTCCGGGTGGGCGACGCGCCGCGCTGGTTCATGGCCTCGGTCGACATCGTGAACGGGCTGGCGAAGCTGACCCACTTCCTGACGCCCTCCACGGGCGTGACGAGCCTGACGAACGGCGCGTCGGCCAACACCCAGCTCCTGTCCAGCACGTCGCAGACCCTGCGCCTGTCGAACCCGCACGGCTTCGGCAACGCTGGCAACGGCCTGACGCTGGCGCAGCTGGGCACCAAGCGCGGCTCGTTCCGGCTGGGCGACTTCTGGATGGGCCGCGGCTACTTCGACCCGACCGTCCAGGCCAACCGCGAGCTGTTCGTGGAGAGCGACGGGTCGCCCAAGGCCTCGCTGGTCGCCTCGACCGACGTGGCGGGCAGCACCGTTTCGGGCGCCTCGCCCCTGCTGCACGCCAAGGGCAACGCCACCGACTGGCGGCTCTGCAACTTCATCATGGATACGGACAACGAGTTCGGCTTCTCGGCCTGGAAGAACCCGAACACGTCCGTGCCCGGTTACCTGGTGACGGTCTGATGGGCTCCCTCAGATCTGTGAGCCACGCGTCGGCCAATCGCTGCGGGCTGGGAGCACCCGGAGATGGGCGATGACGGCCAAGCCGCGATCCCGGGAGGCCGCCGTGGGTGAACTTCAGCCCATCGACGTCGAGCGCGGGACGATCAAGGACGCGCTCCGGGCGGTGGCTGCCGGCGTCTACCAGACGCACGGCTGCCTCGAGACGCACATTGCGGAGCAGACGCGACACAACGCGGCCCAGCTCCTGGCAATGGAGACTGCGAACGAGAAGCGTGAGGAGATGTTCGGCGCCCTAGCGGAGCTCCGCGGTGAGGTTCGGGGGCTCGTACTCGCGCTCGGGCTGCGGCAGCCCGAG
>NZ_JAEUMN010000130.1 GCF_016793225.1 Phenylobacterium sp. | reverse complement strand
CGACCTGAAGGCCGGCGAGTACGAGGTGAAGTCCGGCGCCTCCATGGCCTCGCTGCTGGCCGACATCCGCGCCGGCCGCGTCGTGCGCCGCCGCATCACCATCCCCGAGGGCTGGACCAGCGGCATGGCGGCCGAGGCGGTCAACGCCTATCCGGCCCTGACCGGCCGCGCCGACGAGCCGCCCGAGGGCGCCCTGATGCCCGACACCTACGACGTGCGCCGCGGCGAGGACCGCGCCGAGGTGATCGCCCGCATGCGCGCCGCCCGCGACAAGGCCCTGGCCGAGCTGTGGGCCGCCCGCGCACCCGACCTGCCCCTGCGCACCCCCGACGAGGCGGTGATCCTGGCCTCCATCGTCGAGAAGGAGACGGGCGTGGCGGCCGAGCGGCCGCGCGTGGCGGCGGTGTTCGTGAACCGCCTGCGGATGGGCATGCCGCTGCAGAGCGACCCCACCATCATCTACGGCCTCACCAGGGGCCGCCCCCTGGGCCGCGGCATCCGCGCCTCGGAACTGGCGGGCGACACCGGCTACAACACCTACCGGTTCATCGGCCTGCCCCCGACCCCCATCGCGAACCCCGGCCGCGAGGCCCTGGCCGCCGTGCTGAACCCGCCGAAGACCGACGAGCTGTTCTTCGTGGCCGACGGGACGGGCGGGCACGCGTTCGCGAAGACGTACGCGGAGCACCAGCGCAACGTGGCGCGGTGGCGGGAGATCGAGCGGGCGCGGGGGGCGGCTGGGAGGTAGGGGGGGCAGGACGGGAGCTGGCCCACACCCGCCTCCCGCGTCCTGCAACCCCGCCCCAGAGCCTGCCTGCGGGGTCAGGCGCGTCAAGGCCGAGCCCTGGCGGGCTCGCCGCGGGGCGGGCGCGCTGGCGCGCGCGCCTTGACCCGCCTGGCCCCGCAGGCTCGCAGGCGGCCGTGGGTTTGAAGGGGCGGTGTATCCCCGGTGGGGATGGGGTGTCGGGGTGGAGCGGGGCGGCCGGTGTTCAGGGGACGCGGTCGGCGTAGGTGCTTCCCCGGGTGATCGAGTGCTGGGTCAGGAAGGTCGGGTCACCGGGCTCGGCGATGGCTTCGAGGTCGCTCAGGCGGTGGCGGCCCGCCGTATGGATGTCGATGAGGGCGCCGGACGGCCTGATGTAGCGGCCCGGGCCCAGGTCGACGTAGCCGGCCAGCACCACCGTCGCGGCGTTCCTCCGCACGGAGTCAGGCGCGAGGGCCAGCAGCGGCCAGGCGATGGGCCCGGTCAGCGGGAGCATCGGCACCACGTCGCCAAAAGCCTCGTAGCGCAGATGGTCGACGCCCGACGCAAGGTAGGCGTCGCGGAAGCCGGCGCCGCAAAGCCGGGGCGCGGCGAAGGTGCGCACGACGACCCTGCGACCGGTCGCCAGGCCCTGGGCGATGAGCCAGCGTGCCACGAAGGGCGCCATCGCGCCGCCCTTGCTGTGGCCCGTGACGTAGATGGGGGCCGTTTTCGCGGCGGCGGCGAGGGCCGCCTGGATCTGCGGCCGCAGCGTCCTGGCCACCCGGTGGGCGGCGAGGCGGAAGCCGCCGTGCGACGCCTCTTCCGCGGGCGCGTCGCCGTCGGACGTGAGACCGATGGCGAGGTTGTTGACCCAGTCGGTGACCCAGAGAAGCGGGGCGCGCTTCGGCGAGATGGACAGCCGGGTTCCGCGCAAGGCGATGACCACGCCCTCAGCGGTCCGGCCGACGAGCCCCGCGTCGTCGAACAGGCCGGGCGTCTCGCCGCAGGCGACGCCCACGGGGGCCTGGGTCCAGGGCACGTCGCCGGCCCGCACGCCCGCGGGCTTTCCCAAGGCGTCGACGGGCATCCAGGGCGGAACCGTCCCGCCCTCGTCCGGGATGGCGTAGGCCTGGCCGGCGGCGTGGAGCAGCGTGCGGTCGCTCGTCATGCGCGTGATCCCCCAATCCCGCGGCCGAGCTTGCCGCAACGACGGCGCGTCGGCAACCCGGAGGGGTAGTGTCGGAAGCTTCGTGCATTGGATGTGGCGGGGGAGGCGGGGGGCCGCGGGGTCGGGCGTCGGGGGTTTGCCTGGGGCGCGGAGTCTATGGGTCCCGGTGTTGGGCTGCGCCCAGACCGGGATGACAGGGGGTGGTCAGGCCGGCGGGGCGAGCTGGGAGCGGGCGAGGGCGCGCTGGTAGGCGTCGCGGGCGGTGGTGCGGGCGAGGTAGGCCTGTTCGGCGGGGTCGAGGGCGAAGCCGGCGTGGGCGGCGCCCAGGCGCAGGGCGTAGCTGACCGAGATGTCGGCGGCGGTGAAGCGGTCGCCGGCCATGTAGGGGGCGGCGGCGAGCCGGCGGCGGACGAGCAGCAGGCGGCGCTCGACGCACTCGCGGGCCCAGCGGGCGCTCCAGTTGTCGCGCTCGGCCTGGGGCGCGAGGAAGCCGCTGACCAGGGGGACCATCATGAGGGTGGCGAGGCCCGCCTCGCCCAGGTGGAGGAACTGCTGGTAGGCGGGGAAGGCCGGGTCGCCGGGGGCGGGCTGCAGCGGCGTGGGGCCGTAGCGGCCCATCAGGTACTCCAGGATCGCGATGGACTCGACCATCGTGACCTCGCCGTCCTGGATGGCGGGCAGGAAGTCGCCGGGGTTGACGGCGAGCCAGGCGGGGTCCTTCTCCGGGGCCAGCATGTCGACCTGCCGCACCTGGTAGGGCAGGCCCATCTCCTCCAGCAGCCAGGCGACGCGCAGGGACCGCGAGGTCTGTCCGCCCCATACCGTGATCATGGTCGTCGTCCTCCGTGGGGTGGTGTGTACAGGACGTGCGGGGGCGGGGGGATCCGACATCCTGGGGGGCGAGCGCGGCGCGGTTGTCATGCGGGTTTGTGGAGGGGTGAGGCGCGATCTTCAGGGCTGTCATCCCGGTTTCGCCTTTGGCGAAGACCGGGATCCATACGCGTCGGTGGCGGGGATTGGGGCGCGGCGTTGGCCGCTGGGGGGTTTGCCGGAAGCGCGGAGTCTATGGGTCCCGGTTTTCGCCGGGGGCGAAACCGGGATGACAGTTTATGGTTTGTTCTTGCAATTCGGACACGTTTCTGGTAGGTTTCTGTCAGCGTTGATCCTTGCGCCCGGGGCCGGGCGCGGCGGCGCTGTTTCGGAGACATGGCGATGGGTGAGGCGGACTTGGGGGCCGGGGATTCGGCGTGCGCGCAGGGCGCGCCCTCGGAGGGGGCGCTGCGCAAGCGGGCCGAGCGGGCGCGGCGGCGGGCGCAGGCGCGGGACTACGAGCGGAAGATCGCCGCGGTGCAGCGGCTGTGCCGGCGGCTGGAGGGCGGCGGGACGGTCGCCGACGCGTGCCGCGAGCCGGGGATGCCGTCGCGCTCGACGCTGATGTACTGGCTGGCGACGGACGCCGAGCTGCGGGGGATGGCCGAGGCGGCCGAGGCGGCGGGGGCGGCGGTGTTCGGGCCGCGCCGGGCCTATGTGGGTTACGACCCCGAGGTGGCGGCCGAGCTCTTGGAGCGGCTGGCGCACGGGCGCAGTCTGGCCGAGGTGTGCGAGGAGCGCGACATGCCCACCTGCGCCACGGTGCACCGCTGGCGCGAGGCGCACCCCGAGTTCCAGGCGGCCTACCTGAAGGCGCGGGAGGCGCAGGCCGAGCGGCTGTTCGACCTAGCGTGGCGGATCGCCTGCGAGGCCGGCGAGGACGAGGTGAAGACCGCGCGGCTGAAGATCCACACCATCTGGCGGCGCATCGCCAAGCTGGCGCCGCGGGCGTTCGGGACGCACCGGGCCACCGAGGCGCCGGCGGCGGCGGGGACCGAGGCGGAGCCCGAGCGGACGATCGTCAGCTTCGTGCCGCGGCGGTTCGGACGCACGCCCGAAGGCGCCATGGTGGAGATCACCGACCTGATCCGCGGCCTGCCGGCCGCCGAGGCCGACGCGCTGCGGCGCGACCTGCGGGAGGGGCGGGTGCGGCCGGAGGACCTGGCGCCGGCGCCGGCGTGGATGGGCTCGCGGATCCAGGACGACGCGGCGCGGGTCAAGCTGTCGGGGCGCTGAGGGTCCGGCCTCCCGCTTGGCTTGGGCCGCTTGGCTTGGGCGGCTTGGCCGTGGCAGAAGGTGGGCGGCGGGCTTTGCGCCGCCGTTCCCCGGACCTTCAGCTGAGAGCATCACCCTCCATGGGCAACCGTCGCCTGGGCCGCAGCGCCATCGTGGTTTCCGACATCTGCATGGGCACCATGACCTTCGGGTCGGCGGTGGACGAACCCACGTCGCACCGGATCCTGGACCAGTGCTTCGAGGCCGGGATCAACTTCTACGACACGGCCGAGAACTATCCGGTGCCGCCGGACCCCAAGTGGGCCGGGCAGTGCGAGGAGATCGTCGGGCGCTGGCTGAAGACCAAGGACCGCGACGCGATCATCCTGGCGACCAAGGTGTGCGGGCCGAGCCACGGCTGGATCAAGGGCTCGATGCGGGCGGGGATGACGGCGCTGGACCGGCACAACATCACCCGCGCGCTGGAGGCCAGCCTGAAGCGGCTGGGGACCGACTACGTCGACCTCTACCAGACCCACTGGCCGGACCACGGCGTGGCCTACGACGAGACCATGGAGACGCTGGACGAGCTGGTCCGCGCCGGGAAGGTGCGCATCGTCGGCTGCAGCAACGAGACGACCTGGGGGCTGATGAAGAGCCTAGCGGCGTCGGAGCGGCTGGGGACGGTGCGCTACGAGACGATCCAGAACAACTTCAGCCTGAACAACCGGCGGTTCGAGGACGAGCTGGCGGCGGCCTGCCGGCACGAGGGGGTGAGCCTGATCCCCTATTCGCCGCTGGCCGGCGGGGTGCTGTCGGGCAAGTACAACGGCGGGGCGCGGCCGGCGGGGGCGCGGTTCTCGCGCTACCTCGAGCTGGGCGGGCGGCAGGCGGCCATGGCCAACCGGTTCGTCAACGACAAGTCGCTGGCCTCGACCGAGCGGTTCATGGCGATCGCGGCGCAGGCCGGGATGAGCCCGGTGACGCTGGCCACCGCGTGGAGCAAGCAGCACGACTTCGTGGCCTCGACCATCGTGGGCGTGACGGCCGAGGCCCAGCTGCCCGACATCCTGGCGGCGATGGACCTGGTGCTGCCGCAGGACGTGATGAAGGCCATCGACGGGGTGACGAAGGAGATCCTCTACCCGATGGGGTAGGGCGTCACTCCAGGTTCTCTCGGGCGGCGACACGCTCTAAGAGGCGGCGGAACGCGGCGGAGGGCTGGGCATGCCGATCTCGGGGATGACGGGGTTCGGGCGCGCGGAGGGCGCGCTGGGGTCGTGGACCTGGGCGGTCGAGGCGCGCAGCGTGAACGGGCGGAACCTGGAGGTGCGGTTCCGCGGGCCGCCGGGGTTCGAGGGCCTGGAGCGGGCGGCGCGCGAGGGGGCGCAGGCGCGGTTCGCGCGCGGGCAGCTGACCGTGGGCGTCCAGGCCAAGCGCGCCGAGGGCGCGGCGGCCGTGCGCGTGAACCACGAGGTGCTGGACCGCTACCTGGCCCTGGGCGCGCCGCTGGTGGCGGCCGGGCGCGCCGCGGCGCCGTCGATGGACGGCCTGCTCGCGCTGCGCGGGGTGCTGGAAGGCGACGACGCCGGGCTGGACCCCGAGGCCCAGGCCGAGCTGGAGGCGGCGATGGCGGCCTCGATCGGGGCGGCCCTGGACGGCCTCCTGGCCGCGCGCCGGCAGGAGGGCGGGCAGCTCGCGCCCGTGCTGGGCGGCCAGGTGGACCGGATCGGCGCGCTGGCGGCGCAGGCCCGCGAGCTGGCGGCCGGGCAGCCGGCGCTGATCAAGGCCCGCTTCGAGGCGCGGCTGAAGGAGCTGGCGGGCGAGGCCGCCACCGAGGAGCGCATCGTGCAGGAGGCCGCCGCCATGGCGGTGAAGGCCGACGTGGCCGAGGAGCTGGACCGGCTGGCCGGCCACGTGGACGCCGCGCGCGGTCTGCTGGCCGCTGAGGGCGCGGTGGGCCGGCGGCTGGACTTCCTGACGCAGGAATTCATGCGCGAGGCCAACACCCTGTGCTCGAAGTCGGCCTCGGGCGCCTTGACCGCGGTGGGCCTGGACCTCAAAGCCGTCATCGAGCAGTTCCGCGAGCAGGTGCAGAATGTGGAGTGAGCCGCGCGGAGCCGTCGTGGGGGGAGAGCGGGGTTGGTGAGCGTTCAGGATCCGGGCAAGCCCTGGGAGACGACGCGGCGGGGGATGCTGCTGCTGGTCTCGAGCCCGGCGGGCGCGGGCAAGACCTCGCTCACGCGCACCCTGGTGGCCGACCACGACAGCCTGATCCTGTCGATCTCGGCGACGACGCGCGACCCGCGGCCGGGCGAGGAGGAGGGGCGCGAGTACTACTTCAAGAGCCGGGACGAGTTCGAGGCGCTGGTCGCCGCGGGCGAGTTCCTGGAGCACGCCACGGTCAACGGGAACTACTACGGCACGCCCAAGGCGCCGGTGATGGCCGCGCTGGAGGCCGGGCACGACGTGATCTTCGACATCGACTGGCAGGGGGCGGCGCAGATCGCCGAAAAGGCGCCGGACGATTCCGTGCGGGTGTTCATCCTGCCGCCGGCCTGGGGCGACCTGGAGCGGCGCCTGAGGGCGCGGGCGCAGGACTCGGAGGCGATCATGGAGGCGCGCCTGCGGCTGGGGCAGGAAGAGATCCAGCACTGGCATCTCTACGACTACGTCATCGTCAACCAGAACTTCGACCGGGCCTACGCGGACCTGGGCCACATCTACCGCGCCGAGCGGATCAAGCCGCAGCGCAACACCTGGCTGCCGGGCTTCGTGGGCGGGCTGCTGGCGGAGGCGGCGGGGGGCGAGCCGTCCGCGGCCGGCGCGCCGCCGCGCACCACGATGATGCGGCCGGTGCAGAAGTAGGCGACAGCTGTCGTCCCGGTTTCGCGGCAGCGAAAACCGGGATCCATACGCGTCGGCGGTCGAGCGTGAGGCGCGGCGTGGACGGCCGGGGGTTTGCCTGGGGCGCGGAGTCTATGGGTCCCGGTCTTGAGCTGCGCTCAAACCGGGATGACAGATGGGGATGGCGCCGGGCCTGGGGCGTGGTTAGCTCTGCGCGGGTGCAAGCGTAAGGAGCGGCCATGAGTTCGGTGACGCGTCGCGAAGGCCTGGGGTTGGCGCTGGGAGCCGCGGCGGCGATGGCCGCAGGCGGCGCGGGAGCCGCGCCGATGAAGCTGCTGACCCGGGCGATCCCCGGATCGGGGGTTCGAAGCCCTGCTCAAATCTCCGAGGAGCGGCTGCCGGTGATCGGGCTGGGGAGCTCGGCGACGTTCAGCCAGGTGGCGCGCTCCGAGGACGCCGCGGCCCTGCGCGAGGTGATGCGGACCATGGTCGAGGCGGGCGGGCGCGTGTTCGACACCGCCCCCAGCTACGGCGCCTCGGAGGAGGTGGCGGGGCGGATGGCGCGCGAGGCCGGCCTGGCGGACAAGCTGTTCTGGGCCACCAAGCTGAACGTGGCGCGTCCCGGCGGGACGGCCGATCCGGCGGCGGCGAAGGCGCAGATCGAGCAGTCGTTCGCCCGCTGGGGCCGGCCCACGATCGACCTGATCCAGGTGCACAACGTCGGCGACCCGCCGACCCAGCTGGGCCTGCTGAAGCAGCTCAAGGCGCAGAAGCGGGTGCGCTACATCGGCGTCACCACGACGTTCGAGCCGCAGTACGAGACGCTGGTCTCGCTGATGAAGAACGAGCCCCTCGACTTCATCGGCGTCGACTACGCCGTCGACAACCGCGAGGTGGAGACGACCATCCTGCCGCTGGCCGTCGAGCGGAAGATCGGCGTCCTGGTCTATGCCCCGTTCGGCCGGACGCGGCTGTTCCGGCGGGTGGGCGAGCGGCCGCTGCCGGACTGGGCCGCCGAGATCGACGCGAAGTCGTGGGCGCAGGTGTTCCTGAAGTGGGTGATCGGCCACCCGGCGGTGACGGTGGCGACGCCGGCCACGAGCCAGGTGAAGAACATGCTGGACAACCTGGGCGGCGGCGTCGGGCGGCTGCCGGACGCGGCGCTGCGCCAACGGATCGCGACGTTCGTGGCGGAGCTGCCGCAGGCGGCGTAGCTGTCGGGAAGAGGGCGTCATGACCGCCGCACCAGGGTTCCCGCAGCGCCAGTTCGCGCGGCTCTCGAAGGTCGAGCCGGGCGAGGGCCGGGCGGTGCTGGCCGCCTTCTTCCTCTTCTTCTTCGTCCTGGGCAGCTACTTCGCGGTGCGGCCCGCGCGGGAGACGATCGCGACGCTGCTGGGCCGCGAGTACGTGGCGGACCTGTGGCTGTACACGGCGATCTTCTCGGTCGCGATCATCCCGCTCTACGGCTGGCTGGTGGCGCGGGTGCGGCGCAGCGTGCTGCTGCCGTGCATCTACGGCTCGGTGAGCCTGATGCTGGTGGGGCTCGGCCTGGCCATGGGCACGGGCGAGATCGGCCGCGGCGTGGGCTCGTTCTTCTACGTCTGGATCAGCGTGCTGAACGTGATGCTGGTCTCGGTGTTCTGGAGCTTCCTGCTGGAGCTGTTCTCGAGCGAGCAGACGCGCCGGCTGTTCGGCTTCATCGCGGCGGGCGGGACCTTCGGGGCCCTGGTCGGTCCGCTGCTCACGGCCCTGCTGGCCGATGTGCTGGGCGTGCCGGGGCTGCTCTACATGGCGGCCGTGGGGTTCGCGGGCGCGATCGGCTGCCAGCTGGTGCTGCTGGCGGTGTGGAAGGGCCGGACCGACGGCGCCCCGGCGGAGGGCGGCCTGGGCGGCAATCCGTTCGCCGGCTTCACCCAGGTGCTCTCGTCACCCTACCTGCTGGGCATCGCGGCCTTCGTGTGCCTGCTCTCGGCGGCGAACACGATCCTCTACTTCGAGCAGCTGCGGCTGGTGGAGGAGACCTTCGCCGACCCCGACCGGCGCACCCAGGTGTTCGCGACGCTGGACGTGGTGGTGCAGTCGCTGACGGTGGCGACGCAGCTGTTCCTGACCGGGCGTATCGCCACCCGGCTTGGCGTGAAGGCGCTCCTGACGCTGCTGCCGGTGCTGATGATCGGGGCCTTCCTGGCGCTGGCGGCGTTCAACGCCTTCGCCGTGCTGGCGGCGGCCATCGTCCTGCGGCGCTGGGGCGAGTACGCCCTGGTCCGGCCGGGGCGCGAGATGCTGTTCTCGAAGCTGGACACAGAGGCCAAGTACAAGGCCAAGAGCTTCATCGACGTGCCCGTGTACCGCCTGGCGGACTATGTGGGCGGCCAGGCCAAGACCGCCGTCGACGCGGTCACGGCCTCGCCGACGGTGAGCGTGCTGGTGGGGGCAGGGCTGGCGGGCGTATGGGCGCTGAACGGCCTGTGGCTGGGCCGCCGCCACGACGCCGCGCCCGGCCGGGCTGTTCCGCGGTCCTGACGCGATCCTCACGGCTGTTGGGGTAGGTCAGCATTCTTTCGGCTGTCATCCCGGCCGGACCCGGCGCAGCCGGGGGCGAGCCGTGCGGCGACGGGGGTTTGCCTGAGGCGCGGAGTCTATGGGTCCCGGTTTTCGCCTGCGGCGAAACCGGGATGACAGGAGTAGGTCTGCGTTCTTGCGGCTGTCATCCCGGCCGGACCCGGCGCAG
>NZ_JAEUMN010000128.1 GCF_016793225.1 Phenylobacterium sp. | reverse complement strand
GGGAGTAGGCCCCAGGACGGCGCCGGGTCAACGCCAGGGCCAGTCCCATCGTCAGGCCCATCGCCAGCATCGACGACCCGCCGTAGCTGATGAAGGGCAGGGTCATGCCTTTGGTCGGCATCATGTTGAGGTTGACCGCCAAGTTGATGATGGCCTGCTGGCCCACCAGGACGAACAGCCCCGCCGCGGCCACCTGCTCGAAGGGATCCGTCAGCTTCATCGCCCGCTGCAGGCCGCGTACGACCACGAAGGCGAAGAGCGAGATCACCAGCAGAAGGAAGACGAGACCGAACTCCTCGGCGCCCACGCTCGCCGCGAAGTCGGTGTGCAGGTCGGGCACCTTGCGCTTCATCACGCCCTCGCCCGGCCCGCGTCCGAAGAGCCCGCCCGCAGCCTGGGCCACGGCCGCCGCGTCCACCTGGTGGGTGTCGGCCTTCTCGGGCGAGAAGAAGCGGTCCACGCGGCTCTGCACGTGGGGGAACAAGAAGTAGGTCGAGCTCAGCCCTGCGATCGCGGTCGCGCCCAGCAGCATCACCCAGCTCATGGGCACGCCGGCCATCCAGAAGGCGGCCCCGAAGGCCACCGTGATCAGCACGGTCTGGCCGACGTCCGGCTGGATCAGCAGCAGCCCGATCGAGACCGCGAAGAGCCCGAAGGCGATGGAGACGCCGGGCACCCCCTGCCCCTTCTGTCCCTCGGCGAACATCCACGCCACGAGGATCACCAGGGCGGGCTTCATGTACTCCGAGGGCTGGAAGGTGAACCCGCCGAACTCGATCCAGCGGGTCGCCCCCTTGGCGTTGTGGCCGATGAACGGCAGGGCGATCATCACGGCGATGGCGGCCAGCCAGATGAAGAACGCCGCCCGCCGCACGCCCCGCACGTCCAGCATCGAGACGCCGACAAGGATCACGACCGCGCCGAGGGCGAACACGCACTGGCGCACGGCGAAGTGGAACGGGTCGCCGATGTTCATTCGGGCCGCCGCCGCGGGACTGGCGGCGAACGCGATGACCACCCCGATGGCGATGAGCATGCCCACCACGCCGAGCATCCAGCGGTCGACCGTCCACCACCAGACGCCCAGCGGCGAGCGGTCGGAGCGCGGGAAGGCGTGGTGGTTGGTGCTGGGCGTCGTGGTCGTCATGCGGCCCCCACGGTGGTGTCGGACGCCGTCTGGCCGGCGGCGATGGCGTTGACGGCGGCGCGGAAGGCCTCGCCGCGCTGCTCGAAGTCGGCGAACTGGTCGAACGAGGCGCAGGCCGGCGACAGCAGGACGATGGCGTCGCGGCCGCTCGCGGCGGCGTCGCGGAAGGCCGCCTCGGCCGCCGCCGGGATCGTGCCGCACCTGGCCGCCGCGACCCGGCCTTCCAGCGTCGCCGCGAACGCGTCCGACGCCTCGCCGACGAGATAGGCCTTGATGACCCGCGGGAAGAGGTCGGCCAGGTCGTCGATGCCGCCCGACTTCGGCTGTCCGCCGACGATCCAGTAGACCTGGGGATAGGAGCCGAGCGCCTGACGGGCCGCATCCGCATTCGTGGCCTTGGAGTCGTTCACGAACCTCACGCGGCCGACGACGCCGACCGTTTCCATCCGGTGCGCCAGCCCGGGAAAGGTCATGAGCGCCCGCGACGCCGCGCCGGGATCGATGCCCAGGCCCTTGGCGGCGGCGTAGGCGGCGGCCGCGTTCTGCCAGTTGTGCCGGCCGGGCAGCGAACGGGCGCGCTTCAGGTCGGCGACCTCCACCGCGCGCTCGCCCGAGGCGTCGTACAGGAGGCCGTCGAGCACATAGACCCCGCGGCTCATGGCCTTGCTGGCCGAGATCGGAACGATGGTCCGGCGGTTGGCCGCCGTGGTCTCGGTGCAGATGCGCTGGCCCCAGGCGTCGTCCACGCCGATGACCGCCGTGTCGCCGCGGCCCTGGTTCCGCAGGATCCGCTTCTTGGCGGCGACGTAGCCTTCCATGTCGCCGTGCCGCTCGAGGTGATCGGGCGAGATGTTGAGCAGGACGGTCACGTCGGCCTTCAGCGACGACGTCAGGTCCAGCTGATAGGAGGAGAGTTCGAGCACATAGACGGCGCCGCCGTGCATGTCCTCCAGGCTCAGCACACCCGTGCCGATGTTGCCGCCGATGCGGACGTCGCGGCCGGCCTCGGCGCAGACGTGGCCGATCAGCGCCGTCGTCGTCGACTTGCCGTTGGTGCCGGTGATCGCGATGATCTTCGGGCGCTTGTGCGGCGCAGCGGCGTTCACGGTGCGGGCGAAGAGCTCGATGTCGCCCAGGATCTCGACGCCCTCGCGCCGGGCGCGCTCCACGGTCCAGTGCGGCTTCGGGTGGGTCAGCGGCACCCCGGGGGACAGCATGAGGGCCGCAAACCCGCTCCAGTCGGCCTCGGTCAGGTCGGTGAGCGTGAAACCCTCGGCCACGGCCTTCTCGCGCGTCGCGGGGTTGTCGTCCCAGAGCGCCACCGTCGCGCCGCCGGCCATCAGGGCGCGCGCCGCGGCCAGGCCCGTACGGGCGAGGCCGAACACGGCGACGGTCTTCCCCTCGAATCCGCGGACCGGAATCATGACGGCGTCGCCGGCCCTCCCCTACCGCAGCTTGAGCGTCGCGAGGCCCACGAGGGCCAGCATGATCGAGACGATCCAGAACCGGATCACAACCGTCGATTCCGACCAGCCCAGCTTTTCAAAGTGGTGGTGGATCGGCGCCATGAGGAAGATCCGCCGCCCGGTCCGCTTGAACCAGGCGACCTGGATGACGACGCTCAGCAGCTCGGCCACGAACAGGCCGCCGATGATCGCCAGCACGATCTCGTGGCGGGTGGCCACCGCGATGGCGCCCACGGTGCCGCCCAGCGCGAGCGAGCCCGTGTCCCCCATGAAGATCTTGGCCGGCGGGGCGTTGTACCAGAGGAACCCGAGGCCGGAGCCCACCAGCGCGCCGCAGATGATGGCGAGCTCGCCCACACCCGGCACGAAGTGGAGCTGCAGGTAGTTCGAGAAGACGTAGTTGCCGACCAGGTAGGCGATCAGCCCATACGCGGCCGACGCGATCATCACGGGCACGGTCGCGAGCCCGTCCAGGCCGTCGGTGAAGTTCACCGCGTTCGCCGCGCCCACGATCACGAAGGCCCCGAAGGCGAGGTAGAACCAGTTCAGGTCCAGCAGCCACTGCTTGAACACCGGGAAAGCGACCGACGTCAGCAGTTCGGGGGTCTCGGGAGGCTTGGCGGCGAAGACGATGATCAGGGCCACCGCCGCCATGGCGATCGCAGCCTCCATGACGAGGCGCATCCGGCCCGAGACGCCGGCGGTCGTCTGCTTGGTGACCTTGGCGTAGTCGTCCATGAAGCCCAGCAGGCCGTAGCCGGCCGTGACCATCAGCACCGCCCACACGTAAACGTTCGTCAGGTCGCCCCAGAGAAGCGAGCCCGCGAACAGGCCCGCGAGGATCATCACCCCGCCCATGGTGGGCGTGCCGGACTTCTCGATGATGTGCCGCTCGATGCCTTCGGCGCGGATTGGTTGGCCCTTGCCCTGCTTGGCCTTCATCCAGCGGATGAAGCGCGAGCCCAGAGCGACGACCACCAGCTGCGCCGTGGCGATCGCCAGCACCGTGCGGAAGGTCTGGTACTTCAGCAGGTTCAGGACCGGGACGTAGTCGTGGGCGCCGAAGGTCTGCCAGAGCCAGTAGAACATCAGCGCGCCTCCCCATGTCCGGCGGCGGCGGATCCCAGCGCGGCGAGGGCCTCGGCGACCAGCCCGGCCTTCGATCCGTTCGAGCCCTTCACCATCACCACGTCGCCCGCCTGGACGGCGCCGGCGACCTGCGACGCCAGCGCCGCAGCGGTTTCGGCGTAGCCGCCCCGCCGAGTCGAAGGAAGCGCGTCCCAGAGCGATTTCATCAGGGGTCCGGCGCAGAACACGAGGTCGATCGATGCAGCCGCCAGCGGCTCGGCCAGCCCGGCGTGGAAGGCGACGGCCTCCGGCCCCAGCTCCAGCATGTCGGTCAGGGCGACGATCCGACGCCCCTGGGACCGTCGCGCTCCCAGCGTGGCGATGGCCGACGCCATGGAGATGGGGTTCGCATTGTAGCTCTCGTCGATCAGCGTGAACCCGCCGCCGTCCGCCAGCGCGACCTCGCGCTCGGCCCCGCGGCCGGCGAGCGGCTCGAAGGATCCGAGCGCGGCGAGGCTCTTGTCGAGATCCACGTCCATGGCCTGCAGCACCAGCAGCACGGCCATGGCGTTGAGGCCCCAGTGCAGGCCCGTCTGCAGGATCGGGAAGTCCATGGCCTTGCCGTCCAGCCGCGCCTGGACGACGGCATGGCCGCCTGCGGCCTGGAAGTCGATCAGTCGCGCATCGCAGCCGTCGGCCGATCCGAACGTGCGGATTTGGGCGCCTGCGGCGCGCGCGGCGGCCGCCAGCACGTCGAACCAGCGGTTGTCCGCGTTCAGCACCGCCACGCCGCCCGGCTCCAGGCCCTCGAAGATCTCGGCCTTGGCGCGCGCCACGCCGGCCTCGCCGTCGGGGAAGTTCTCGGTGTGAACCGGCCCGACGGTGGTCACCAGAGCCACGTGCGGGCGCACCATCCGGGTCAGCGGGCGGATTTCATTGGCATGGTTCATGCCGACCTCGAACACCGCGCGCGCGGTCGCGGCCGGCATCCGGGCCAGCGTGAGCGGCACGCCGATGTGGTTGTTGTAGCTCTTCACCGACGAATGCGCCGGCCCTGCGAGGGTCAGCCCGGCCATGATCGCCTGGGTCGTCGACGTCTTGCCGACCGAGCCTGTCACCGCGGCCCGGCGCGCGCCGCCGGCGCGCTCGCGCGCAGCCGCGCCCAGCGCCTCCAGCGCCGACTGGGTGTCGGCCACCTTCACCGCGGGACCGCCGACGTCCCGGCTCACCAGCGCTCCGGCGGCGCCCTTCGCCAAGGCCTGCGCCACGAACTCGTGGCCGTCGCGCACCCCGGCCAGCGCCACGAACAGGTCGCCCGGCTCGAGCGTGCGCGTGTCGATGGAGACTCCGCCGGCCGTGAAGCCGCCGTTCGCCTGCCCGCCCGTCGCCCTCGCGATCTCCTCGGAGGTCCAGAGCGGGTCAGCCATGGACCAGCTCCAGCGCCCTGACGGTCTCGGCGACGTCGTCGAACGGGTGCACGACGTCGCCCACGATCTGGCCCTGCTCGTGGCCCTTACCGGCGACCACCAGGATGTCGCCGTCCTGCAGCATCGCCGCCGCCGCGCGGATCGCCTCGCGCCGGTCGCCGATGTCCCGGGCTCCGGTCGCGCCGGCCAGCACCTCGGCCCGGATCGAGGCCGGGACTTCCGAGCGCGGGTTGTCGTCTGTCACGATCGCCACGTCGGCCAGGGCGGCGGCCACCCGGCCCATCAGGGGCCGTTTGGTCCGGTCGCGGTCGCCGCCGGCCCCGAACACCACGATCAGCCGCCCGCGCACGTGCGGCCGCAGCGCGCTGAGCACGGTCTCGAGCCCGTCCGGCGTGTGGGCGTAGTCCACGTAGGCCTCGCCGCCCCGGGGGCCGGCGCCGACCCTCTGAAGGCGTCCCGCAACGCCGGTCAGCTTCTCGAGGCCCGCGAAGGCCTCCTCGTAGGACAGGCCCGCGGCCTTGCAGAGCCCGGCCGCCACCAGGGCGTTCGACGCCTGGAAGTCGCCCGCGAGCGGGAGCCGCACGTCCCAGACGCGGCCGTCCGCCCGGATCGACAGCCGCTGGCCGTCGGGCAGCATCTCCCGGCCCAGCAGCTTCAGCGCCTGGCCGCTCTCCCCCACGCTCATGACCCGCTGGCCAGAGACCACCGAGGCCGCGGCGAAGAACGCGAAAGCCTCGGAGTCGGCATTCAGCACCGCAGTGGCCCCCCGGGGCATCAGCTGTTCGAACAGGCGCAGCTTGGCCTTCAGGTAGGCGTCCATGGTGACGTGGTAGTCGAGATGGTCCTGGGTCAGGTTCAGGAACCCGGCCGCGGCCAGCCGCACGCCGTCCAGCCGGCGCTGGTCGATCCCGTGCGAGCTGGCCTCCATGGCGAAGTGGGTCACGCCCAGCTGGCTGATGCGCGTGAGCAGCTCGGCGACGTCGCCGGCGTCGGGCGTGGTCAGGCCGGGCGGCGTGATCTGGTCGGTGCGGCCGTCGAGGTGCGACACCGTCACGCCCAGCGTGCCCATGCTGGCCGAGGCGTGGCCCGCCCCGGCGAAGATCTGGCGGCAGAAGTTGGCGACCGAGGTCTTGCCGTTGGTGCCCGTCACGGCGACGCACGTCTGCGGCTGGCGGCCCCAGAAGTTCGCGGCCGCCAGCGCATAGCCCCGACGCGGATCGCGGCAGACCACGGTCGGCACGGAGAGGTTCAGGTCCTGGTCGGCGATCACCGCCGCCGCGCCCGCCTCGACAGCCTTGGCGGCGAACGCGGCGCCGTCGGCCCGCGAGCCCGGGAGGGCGGCGAACAGGAAGCCCGGCTTCACCTTGCGGCTGTCCGAGGTCACCCCGGTGATCTCGGGATCCACGCCCAGGTGGCGCTTCACAAGGCTGGTGAGGCGGACGGTCATCCTACTTCGCTCCTGACCGGAGCTTGGCAGGATCGGGCCGAGGCCCTGCGAAGGCTTGGCGAAGCCGGGTCATCGGCCCTCGCCCAGTTCTTCCACGGTGGGCTGCTCCACCGGGATGGCCTGGCCCAGCTCGGGCCGGCGCTGGACGCCCAGGAACGGCGCGATGCGCTCGATCACCCGCCCCGCCGCCGGCGCGGCCACCCAGCCGCCCGTGGCGTAGCCGGCGCTGCGCGCGGTGGCGCGGGGCTCGTCGAGCAGGATCAGGACGAAGTAGCGCTTCGTGTCGACGCCCCCGTGGGTCGGGAAGATCGCCGCGAACGACGAGACCTGCTTGGCGTGGTTGTAGCCGCGGATCGCCGGGTCGTACTTCTCGCCGGTGCCGGTCTTCCCGCCCACGGCCAGGCCGGGGATGTTCGCCGACTTGCCCGAACCGCCGGTCACGTTGGCGCGCATGATCGACAGCATCTGCAGCGAGGTGCGTTCCGACATGACCCTGGGACCATCCACCTTGGTCCCGGGTTCCAGCTTGCGGACGGTGAGCGGGATCAACTTCCCGCCGTTGAGAACGGCGCCGTAGGCCCGGGCCAGCGCGAGCGGCGTCACGTTGATCCCATGGCCGAAGGACGTGGAGGCCACGGCGTCGTCGTTCCACACCTTGGGCGTGAGCGGACGGGCCGTCTCGATCAGCTCCACCTTCGCCGGCGACGTCAGGCCCAGGCCGCTGAAGTAGTTCCCCATGCGCTGCGGGCCGATGCCCACGGCGAGCTTGGCGGTGCCGATGTTCGAGGAGTGCTGGAACACCTCGACCAGGTTCAGGACCTTCCGGGCCGCGTGGTAGTCGTGGATCGTCCGGTAGCCCAGCTTGAACGGCTGGGTGGCGTCGAAGGTGGTCTCGGGCGTGGCGACGCCGGTGTCCAGGCCGATCGCGACGGTGAAGCCCTTGAAGGTCGAGCCCATCTCGAACACCGAGGCCGCCGCCCGGTTCGTCTGGGCATAGACGCCCGCCTTGCCCGGCTTGTTGGGGTCGAACACCGGCCAGCTGGCGAGCCCCAGGATCTCTCCGGTGTGGACGTCGGTCACGAGGCCCACGGCGCCCTTCGGCGTGAACTCGGCGACGGCCTTCCAGAGCTCGTCCTCCAGCGCCCCCTGCACGCGCAGGTCGATGGAGAGCGGCGCGGGCCGGCCGCTGGCCGCGCCGGCGCGGATCTCTTCATTGAACGCCGCTTCCGCGCCCGACAGCCCTTCGCCGCCGGCGTCGGAGAATCCGATGATGTGCGCCGCCGACGGCCCGAGCGGGTACACGCGCCGCTGCTCGGGCTCGAAGGTCACGCCCGGCAGGCCCAGCTGGTGCACCTTGTTCCGTTCGGCCGGGGTCAGCGCGCCCAGGACGAAGATCCGCCGGTTCCCGCGCAGGGCCCGCTCTAGCCGCTGGGGCTCGAGGTTGGGAAGGGTCGAGAGCAGCGCGCGGCGGGTCTCGCCGGGGTCCCAGATCTCGCGCGGATCGATGTAGAGGCCGTAGTGCAGCAGGTCGGCCGCCAGCAGCATGCCGTTGCGGTCGACAAGGTCGGCCCGCGAGGCGCCGAGCGGCGCGGCCATCCGGCTGTGGCGGGCGTCGGAGAACAGCGCCGCGCGGGTGGCGCCCACCGCCAGCCACAGGAAGCCCAGGCTGAACAGGACCAGCACGAAGAAGATGCGCAGGCGCGTGTCGTCCTCGGGACGTCCCGATGCGCGGGCGCGCTCGAACGCATGCTCGAGGCCCCAGACGCGCTCGACGAGCCAACGCGGCAGGCCCCTGCGGCCGAACGCGTTCTGGCCCAGGCTCATCGGGCGGCTCCGGGCGGCGTCGCGGGCGCCGGCGCCAGGGTCGCGGCCTGGGCGACGCGCACGGGAGCGGCTTCCGCGGGCGGGGGCGGCGGGACGCCCGGGACGTGGTCCGCCTGGGCCACCATGGCGGCCACCGGCGATGGATGTTCGGCCTTGGGCGCCGGCCCGGCGCGCGCCAGGTCGATGAGCTGGTCGGCGGTCGCCTCGCGGTTGGCCGGCACCATCTCCATCTTCAGGAAGGTGGCGGCGAGGCGCTCGAGCCGGCCGGGCTGCTCAAGGTGCGCGACCTCGGCCTGCAGAAGGCGGATGCGGGCTTTCTCGGCGGCGATCTGGCGCTCGACGGTCGCGATCTGGGCGCGCTCGCGGCCGGCCATGGTCTTGGCGAGGTAGACGCCGAGGATCAGCACCACCAGCAGGCCCACGCCGATCAGATCGACGAGGCGAAAGCCCCGAACCCGCTTCGTGAACACGCTCATGCCGCCGCCCTCCAGGCCGGGGCGTCGGTCCTCACCGCAGCCCTCAGCTTCGCCGAGCGGGCGCGGGGATTGGCCGCCACCTCCGCTTCCGACGGGCCTTGCGCGCCGTTGAAGAGGAGACGGAACGTGGGCGCGGGTCCCTGCGCCACCGGGGGCGCATGCCGCGACCCGGAAGGCGTCCGCCCCGCCCGCTCGCCCAGGAACGTCTTCACGATTCTGTCCTCGAGCGAATGGAACGTGACGACGCAGAGCCGTCCGCCGGCCTTCAGGACGCGTTCGGCGGCGGCCAGCCCGGCCTCCAGTTCGCCCAGCTCGTCGTTCACGGCGATCCGGAGGCCCTGGAAGGTGCGGGTGGCGGGATGGATCTTGGCGCCCCTGCGGCCGCCCAGCGCCTGCTCCACGAACTCGGCCAGCTCGAGCGTGCGGGTGAACGGCTTCTCGGCCCGCCGCCGGACGATGGCGCGCGCGATGCGGCGGCTCTCCCGCTCCTCGCCATAGACGAAGATGATCCGGGCAAGCTCATCCTGCTCGGCGGTGTTGACGAGGTCGGCGGCGGTCGGGCCGCTGTCGCCCATGCGCATGTCGAGCGGCCCGTCAGCCATGAACGAGAAGCCCCGCCCGGCCTCGTCCAACTGCATCGAGGAGACGCCGAGGTCGAGGGCCACGCCGTCGGCATGGCCCTCGCCCAGCACCGCGTCCATCTCCGAGAAGGTGGCTTCCACCAGTCTGAAGCGGTCTTCCGGAAATCCCGCGGCAAAGCGACGGACCGTAGGGTCGCGGTCAAAGGCCACGACCTTCGCGCCCGTCGCGAGGATGGCGCGGGTGTAGCCGCCCGCGCCGAAGGTGCCGTCCACGACCGTCCCGCCCGGCCCGCAGGCCAGGGCGTCGACGACCTCGTCGAGAAGGACGGGGATATGAGGCTTTTCGGAGGCGCTCATCCGGCGCCTCCCAGGCGGGCGGCGCGCTGGCGCACCCGCATCTCGGCGAGGCCCGTGCGGGCCCGTTCGCGATCCGCCGCGCGCTGGGCGCGGTAGGCGTCGCGCTCCCAGATCTCGAAACGGTCGCGCAGGCCCACGACGGCCACCCAGTCGGTGATGCCGTACTGCTCGCAGAGCGGCTCGGGCAGGGTGATGCGGCCCGCGGTGTCGAAGCTCAGCTTCTGCATCTCGCCGAAGACGTTGCGCTCGATGGAGTCGCGGAGTTCGTCGCCGAATTCCAGCTCGTCGGCCATGGCGCCATAGCGGTCGAACAGCGCCTGGCCGCCGCCTTCGATGCAATCAGAGCGGATCGAGGGGAAGACGAAGACGCCGTCGGCGGGGCCCGAGAGCGCGGCGCGGTATTCCTGCGGCACGACGATGCGCCGCTTCGCGTCCAGCTGCTTCTCGAACGTCGAGAGAAACATCTCTCCGACCGACCCCCTGCCCTTCGCCGCGCCTCCCGGAACCCGCGCCCGACCCCGCGTTCCGACCGACGAATTGCAATTGGGTTAACATGGGACTGAGTGGGTTTCAATGACACCAAATGACTATTTGCGCGAAAACAACGGCGTCCAGTGCGGCCATGGTTAATGGCCGCGAGTTATCCACAGAACATACTTGGAACAACTTGGGCGCGATGAAGCCTGAGGCGTGTTTTCGTCGCCCTGGCCGCCAACGCCGCGCCGGTGTCAGCGCGTCCCAATGAGCGTCAAGAGATCAGACGGCCTGTAAGCCGGGTTCTGTGCCGCCTCCTTGCGGAGACGCGGCGGTCATTCCTCTGGACCGGCCGTTGCCGGCCGGTTCTCGCGACCTACCCGGACCCCTGGGCCGGCGACGGCCCTGCCCTCTTGCGAGCGCGCGGGATCCCTATTCGGTCTTGCTCCTGGCGGGGCTTGCCATGCGGCCCCTGTCGCCAGCGGCCCGGTGGGCTCTTACCCCACCCTTTCACCCTTACCCTCCTTCGCTCTGCTTCGGAGGGCGAGCCCTGCGAAGCCTTTGCGGAAAAGGGCGGTCTGCTCTCTGTGGCGCTATCCCTGGGGTCACCCCCGGTGGGCGTTACCCACCGCCATGTCGTCGTGGAGCCCGGACTTTCCTCGACCCCGAAGGGCCGCGACCGCCCGGCCGTCTGATCCGCGGGTCCTCTACCACGTCGCTCCCCGCCTGGGCAGGGGGCGCGCCGGACCTCACCCGGCCAGTCGAAGCAGCGCGATCAGTCGCGCCCGGGTCTCGCCATCGGCCACCCCGTCCACCCGCCCCTGCCGCCAGTGCCGCTGGAAAGCGCGGACCACCGCGGCGGTGTCGGCGTCGAACACGCCCGAGGGCGGCAGGTCGTAGCCCAGGCGCGTGAGGCCGGCCTGCAGCGCGAACACGGCGGCGCCCTCCTCGCCCTCGCCGATCGGCGCGCCCGGCGCGGCGGGCGCCTCGGCCCAGAGCCCGTGGCCGGCCTCGGCCAGACGCTTCCACGGGAAGAGTTCGCCCGGGTCCTCCTTGCGGGCGGGCGCCACATCGGCGTGGCCCACGATGTCGCGATCCTCGATCGTCCAGCGACTGCGGATGTCGGCCACGAGCTCGATCACCGCCGCCACCTGGGCCTCCGGAAAGGCGCGGTAGCCCCACTCATGCCCCGGATTGACGATCTCGATGCCGATGGAGTCGGCGTTCACGCCTCGGCGGCCGCGCCAGAATGAGACGCCGGCGTGCCAGGCGCGACGTTCCTCGGGCACCAACCGGAAGACCCGGCCGTCCTCCTCGACCACATAGTGCGCGCTGACGCGGGCCTCAGGGTCGCGCAGGCGGGCGATGGCCTCCTCTCCCGTCTTCATGCCGGTGTAGTGCAGCACCAGCACGCTGGGCGGCGCCGTACGGGCGTCGAAGTTCGGCGAGGGCGCCTCGATCAGGTTCATTCGCCTCGGTTCCGGAGCGCGAGCAGAAGGGCCATCACCTGACTGCCCCGCAGCGCGATGATCAAGACGCCCGCGAGCGCCAGCACGCTGCCGATGACCAGCCGCGGCCCCAGCGGATCGTTCATCACCGCGACCCCCAGCGCGATGGTGAGCAGCGGCGTCACCAGGATCAGGGCCGAGATCAGGTTCGCCTCGTAGCGCTGCAGCAGGGTGACGTAGACGGTGTGGGCGCCCACCGAGACGATCAGCGCCGAGAACATCAGCGCGGCCAGGAACGGCCAGCCCGCGGCGATGGCCGTCTCCACCTGCCCCGGCTCCAGCCAGGCCGACAGCGCCGCCATCGGCCCCACCGAGACCAGCCCCACCCAGGCCTGGAAGGTGATGGGCCGCATCCCCTCGATCTGCTTGGTCAGGATGACGCCGACGGCCGACATCACCGTGGCGCCGGCGATCAGCATGAGGCCCATGGACATGGCGAGGCCCGCGGGATTCCACATCACCGTCAGCACGCCGGCGAAGGTGAGCAGGATGCCCAGTCCGCGGCGCCAGCGGATCCGCTCGCCCAGGAAGATCATGGACAGGATCAGCGTCATCGGCATGCCCAGCTGCAGCACCACCGCCGCCGACGACGGCGTGGCGTACTTCAGGCCCACGAACATCAGCCCGAAGTTGCCGCCGCCCATCAGGAAGGCGGTCACCATCAGCCGCCACAGCGGGCGCGGCGCGGGGCGCAGGAAGGGGATCAGGCAGGCGGCCACGATCACGAAGCGCGCAGCCGCGTAGAACAGCGGCGGCACGTCCAGGGTGCTGACCACATACTTCGAGACGATGTTGTTGATCGCCCAGATCAGGCACATGACCATGAGCAGGGCGAAGTCGCGGAGCGCCATCGGGGTCCGGGTACGGCGCCCTGGGCCCCGGCTCAACCGTCATCCCTTCAGGAATACCTCCAGGTCGCGGTTCACCCGATCCATGTGCGTGACGAAGAGGCCGTGCGGCGCGCCGGGGTAGACCTTGAGCTCGGCGCCCCGGATGCCGGCGGCGAAGCGCCGTCCCGTGATCTCCAGCGGCGCCGAGGCGTCCCGGTCGCCGTGCAGGATCAGCGTCGGCCGGTCGATCCGCCGAAGGTCCGGCCGCACGTCGGCCTCCACCAGCCCGCGGAACGTGGCGATCGCCACAGGCGCCGGCGTGGCCAGCATCAGGTCCACCAGCCACGCCTGCATCGCCGGCGACGTCTGCGGCGTGAAGAAGGGCGCCTGGTTCGCCCGCGCCCACGCCGGGAAGTCGGCCTTCCACTCGGCCATGCGGGCGTCGAAGGCCGCCCGCGGCGCGCCGTGGGGATTGTCGGCGCTCTGGGTCAGGCAGGGCCCGGCGGGGGCGACGAGGGCGATCCGGCGCACACGGCCCGTCCCATGGCGCGCCACGTAGCGGGCCGCCTCGGCGCCGCCCATCGAGTGGGTCACAAGGTCCACCTCGGGCAGTCCGAGCTGCTGGATCACCGCGGCCAGGTCGTCGGCCAGGGTGTCCATGTCGTAGCCGCCGGCCGGGACGTCCGAGCGGCCGTGGCCCCGCCGGTCGAAGGCGATGCAGCGGAAACCCGCCTCGGCCAGGTGCGCCACCTGGTAGGCCCACATCTCGCTCGAGAGCGCCCAGCTCGAGACGAACACCACCGGCGGGCCCTCCCCCCAGTCGCGATGGAACAGCCGGGTCCCGTCCTTCGCGCGGACGTCCACCCGGCGCCGCGGGGCGGCGGACGCCCGGGACGCGGCGGCGGCGCCGGCGGCGGCCAGGCTGGCGGAGAGGATCTGGCGACGGTTCATGGGGAGGACTCCTTCACAATGGACGCAGCGTCGCGCCCGCCGGGAAGGCCGTCGATTACGCCGCAGGTAAGCTCGCGCTCGCCCCGCAGCGCCTCAGGAACCGGTGGAAGCGCCAGAGGCAGGCTTCCAGATGGCTGAGCGGCCCCGGTGCGTAGAGCGGGCTCGCGACGCCCCTCTGCACGCCCTCGCAGGCGGGAATGTCCTCCATGTGGATCGCCGTCACCTGCTCCCGGAACGCCGCCGCGAACTCCGGCGAGGCCGCCAGCGCCGGCGGCGCCAGCAGATGCACGCGCAGCCGGAACGCCGCCGACTGAAGCTGGCTGAGCTCATACCAGACCCCCACCGGCGCCTCGCCCTGGCTGAAGAACATCAGCGTCAGCGGGAAGATCGCGGCCACCACGAACGGGTCGTGGCCCTCGGCGGGCGGGTTCTCGAGGATCGTGAAGAGGTCGCCGCCCGTCCCCTCGTAGGTTCCAAGCCCCGGGTTGGTCTGCTGCAGGGTCGCCGCGTGCGGTCCAATGTGGTGGTAGGACTCCAGGAAGTTCTCGACCATCACCTTCCAGTTCCAGGGCGAGTCGAACTCGACCACCCCGACCGTCACCAGGGTTTCGGGTTGGGCGTAGGCGATGCGTTCGGCCAGGGGTTCCAGCTGCGGCGCCAGCGGCGCGGCGCGTCCGTCGAGGTTGGCGAAGATCCAGCCGCCCCAGCGTGTGCTCGCGATCCGCGGCAGGCCGCAGGCGGCCGCGTCGAAGGTCTGCGAACGCTCCATCGCCGGCGCCGCGGCCAGGCTTCCGTCCAGCCGGTAGCGCCAGAGGTGATAGGGGCAGGTCAGGGCCTTGGCGTTGCCCGAGCCCTCGACCACCGGCATGCCGCGGTGGCGGCAGACGCGCGACAGCACGCGGATCTCCCCCTCCGAGTCCCGCGTGACCACGAGCGGGGTGTCCAGGAGATCCACGGACCGATAGTCCCCCGGCGCGGCGACGTCGCTCTCGCGCGCCACCGGCAGCCATCCGGCCCGCAGCACGGCGTCGGCTTCGGCGGCGAAGACGGCGGGATCGAGGTACGCGCGCCCCGGCAGCGCCAGGGCGCCGCGGACGTCGTCGGCGTCGGGACCGTAGGCGCCCTGCAGGATCTCGGACATCTCAGGACCTCCGCTTCACGAACCGCAGCGCCGTCAGCGTGTCGGAGAAGCCGACCACCTTGTTGTCGACCAGGCCGAACGACTTGGCCGCGGCCATCACGTCCACGTCCTTGACGGTCGCGGCCTTGCCCTTGCGCGAGACCACCCACAACGCGCCGCGCTCGGCCAGGGCGGGGACCAGGCCGCCGATGCGGGCCAGTTCGTCGGCGCTGTCGGCGGCATAGAAGAGCAGGTCGAGCGCCGTGAGATCGTCCGTCAGCCGGACGTCCCGCGCCGCGAGTTCGCCGGCCAGGGTTGCGTCCGCCACGCCCAGCACGGCGGCCCGCATGCCGGGCTTCACGCCGATCTTGTCCAGCCGGCTCCTGGGATTGGCGATGGCGTCGGCCCACCGCGCCGCCTGCGGCTCGCCCAGGCTGAAGCGGGCGCCGTCGGCCAGCACCAGATCGCCGCCTTCGGCGCGCAGGCCCTTCAGGGCCTCGCCCGTCCAGACCCTACGCGCCCGCCCGCGGAAGACCAGCTTCGGAGCCTCGTACTGCAGCCGGCCCTCGTCGGCTCCGTCCGCGAACTGCGCCGCCACCTGTGCGTCCTTGCCCATGGCGCAGCTTTGCGCAGACCATCCGCCGCTGTCATCCCCCGCTCGTCCGGGGCGGTCCGCGACG
>NZ_JAEUMN010000117.1 GCF_016793225.1 Phenylobacterium sp. | reverse complement strand
GGATCACGTCCACATGGTCGCGGTCGTTCTTGTGCGCCGGGTCCTTCAGCGCCCCCACCACGCGGTCACGCTTGGCCGGGTCGTCGTCGACCAGGTCGGCCACCTTCAGCACCCGCCCGTCCGACCTGCGCACCTGGTGGAAGCCGGTGTCGGGGTCGACGCCCACCCACTCGCCCAGGATGTCCATGATCTCGCTGGCCTCGCGGGTCTTGTCTTTCAGGCTCTCGCGGGCGTTGACGTTGGGGATGTGGACGATGGTCTTGAGCGTGGGGTCCAGCACCTTGCCCAGGCTGTCCATGTACCGGCCGGTGTAGAAGAAGTAGCCGATATCCAGCGCCTTCAGGTGGTCGTACCCGTTCAGCTGCTCATAGTAGGTGTAGGTGACCGTCTCGAACTTCCCCTCGTCCTCGGGCGCCAACACCGGCACGGCGTCGCCCCGGAAATAGGACCCCGTCATCGCCACCATGTGGACCTTGTCGCGGGCGATGAACGCCGAGAGCTGGCGGCCCAGGATGTTGTCGTCCCCGGCGCTCACATGGTGGAACTCGTCGATCGCCAGGAGGCAGCCGTCGAACGCCTCGACGCCCAGTTCCTCCACCGCGAACCGGAAGGTCGCGTGGGTGCAGACCAGCACGCGCTCGGGGCTGGCGAGGAACTCGCCGACCGCCTTAACCTTCGACTTCGCCACCCGCGGCTCGTCGATCCCCGGCGCGTTGCACAGGTTCCATTGCGGCGCGACGGTCCAGTCCCGATAGAAGCCGTACTTCGACAGCGGCTCGTCGGCGAAGCTGCCGCCGATCGACTTCTCCGGCACGGCGATGATCGCCTTCGTGACGCCTTGGTTCTCCAGCTTGTCCAGCGCCAGGAACATCAGCGCCCGCGACTTGCCCGACGCCGGCGGCGACTTGATCAGCAGGTACTGCTCGCCCCGGCGCTGCCACACCCGCTCCTGCATGGCCCGCATGCCGAGCGCATTGGCGCTGGTCGAGGCGCCGGAATGGGCGGTGCGAACGGTGATCGTGGGAATGACGGCGTCGGTGGTCATCTGGCGCGCGCCGCCCCCTTCGTCTTCGCCTCCGCAGCGGTCATCTTGGTATAGAGTTCGAACAGCTTTTCCAGCCGCTCGGTGTCGTTGCGGAAGCGGCGTCCGATGTAGATCCGCTCCAGCGTCTCGTCGTTGCGCTCATGGGCGTGGCGCAGGTCATCGGGCATGGCGTGCGGGTCGTAGAGGTCGGCGATCGTGGCAGGCCAGTGGGCCTCGCGGGCGAGCAGGATGTCCTCGGCGCAATGGGCGAGATCCGTCTTGTTTTGCGCGGTCAACTTGGGGACTGGGAAGGTGTTCCAGCCGAGGGTGTTGGAGTAACGGTAGCGCGTTTCAAGTTTGCCGCAGATCGTCGCGATCCATACCAAGTGCAGGCGAGATGCGATCAGCGCCATGTTCCAAATGGGAGCGTCGTAGATCGCCAATGCTAGGTTAGAGACCCTGACCTCGGGGCCAAGAATGCCGCACGGAAGATAAAATCTTCGCTCAGAGGACACACTCGGAACGACCAACGTCGTTTTGTTGCCGATGATCGTGCGCTCAAACTTGTAAGGCGTTTCCAGACCGGCCTTGCCTCGCTCACTGCCGTTCAGCCGGTACTCGCGGACGCTTTCCAGGCGCGCTGCGATGGGGGGGATCGAATAGGCAAGTTCAGCATCCTCATCGGAAATCCAAAGGCAGTACCTTCGGTCGCCGTTGATGAATTCGCTCGAGCCCAGAATAGGTGAGATCAGCGGCTCGGCCGCCGGGTAGGCGCGAACGAGCTCGTTTCGCTCCTC
Organism: Phenylobacterium sp.; assembly: GCF_016793225.1. Taxonomy (GTDB): domain Bacteria; phylum Pseudomonadota; class Alphaproteobacteria; order Caulobacterales; family Caulobacteraceae; genus Phenylobacterium. Next base: position 53,544 of record NZ_JAEUMN010000117.1, on the reverse strand, counting down.
GGGGCTCAGCAGCAAGTGTCCCTGATCGCGAGGGATGTTACCGCCGAACATCACGGCGACTTCTGAGATTGGCTCGTTTGCCCGTTCAACAATGATGTCGGGGCCAGCTGAGAGGTAGGGACTGATGTTGTCGACTTCCTTCTTGGCCTCCTCGGCGAAGAGGAACTTCCGACACTTCTCCGCACGGGCCACCCCTACGATCACGCATGTGACCTGAGCGTTTCGGGAAGCGTTGTTACCCCAGATAAAGTTGTCGTGGGCGAAGAAGATTGTTTGGCCAGCGTTGAGGATGCGGGGCCAGACGAGCGGTACTTGAACGCCTTGGCAGATTGAGTTGGTCGTGACGAACGCGAAGCGGCCTCCGTGCGCGATATAGGCGGAGGCCTTCCAAAACCAGCCGACGATGTAGTCGATTGCACGAACGTCTTGGCGGCCTTGCTTGAGCGACTGCAGGTCTCTCTTCTGCTCGGTCGTCTGGTATTTGTCCCCGACGTAGGGAGGGTTTCCGCAGACGTAGGTCTCTCCGCCCTCATTCTCGAAGTCGATCTGCGACTGTTCAAGCGGGGCCGCGAACAGGTCGTCCGAAAACAACTTTACGCCGGTACCGGAAGGCGGGCAGAGACCTATCCAATCGAGGCGCAGTGCATTTCCGCAGGTGATCCAGTTGTCGGCATCGAGCGGGAGGAACTCGGCGAGCGCTTGACGATGCCCTCGATACTGCACATCCGCTTGGTACTCGGCGACGATCAGCGCCAGCCTTGCGATCTCAGCCGCAAAGTCTCGTAGTTCGATCCCCCGGAAATTCGTTAGCGGGATGTCTGACCGCCGGTCCGCCTCCCCACGCCGCCGATTAATCTCGGCCTCGATGGCCCGCATTTCCTTATAGGCGATCACCAGGAAGTTGCCCGAGCCGCACGCCGGGTCGAACACCCGGATGCGCGACATCCGCTTACGCAGGTTCAGCAGCGATCGCGCATTGTCGCCCGCTGCCTCCAGCTGCTCGCGCAGGTCGTCGAGGACCAGCGGGTTCAGCACCTTCAGGATGTTGGGCACCGAGGTGTAGTGCATGCCTAGCTCGCCGCGCTCCTCGTCGTCGGCGACGGCCTGGATCATCGAGCCGAAGATGTCCGGGTTGATCTGGGTCCAGTCGAGGCCGCCGATCGTCAGGAAGTAGGACCGCGAGATGCGGCTGAAGCGCGGGACCGACAGGTCGCCGGAGAACAGACCGCCGTTCACATAGGGAAAGGCGTCGGCCCAGCGCGGCGTCCCTGTCGCCTTGCGATAGCGGTCGTCCGGCTTGTTGTCGTGGCTGACAGGCGTGTTCATCGCCCGGAAGATCGCCTCGATCACCTCGTGGGTGTTCGACGCATCACGCTCGCTCATCTGGTCGACGGTGCGCGTGAACAGCCCCTCACCGTTGAAGATGCCGGTGTCCTCGGCGAAGAAGCAGAAGATCAGCCGGGCCATGAAGTGGTTCATGTCCGGCCGCCGATCGGCGCGATCCCAGTCGGGGTTGTCGGCCAGAAGCTGGCGGTAAAGCCGGTTCAGCCTTCCCGTCGCGCGGATGTCGAAGGCGCTCTCTCGGATCTGCTTGACGGTGGTGATGCCCGCCAGCGGCAGGAAGAAGCCGAACCGGTCGGGGAACTTCGCGTACTCGCAGATCACCGGCGGATCGTCGGTGGTCAGGTCCTCGGCGTGGAACTCGACGCCATCTGTGGCGAGGATGAAGCGCGCCTTGTTGGCGGCCGTGCGCGGGCTCTCCCGCAGCGCCCGCAGCGTATCGGCGACCGCGCCCTGCGCGCACGTGGCCAGGTGGATGTTGTTGCGCTGGAGCACGCCCCCCGGCACGTCGGAGGCGTTGTTGTTCCCGCTGCGCAGGCGCTTGATCGTCACGTCCTTGTTGCCGAACGCCCGCAGGAACTCGAACGGGAACTCCGCCGCATCGAACGGCTGCTCCGCGAGCTGCGATACGGCTTGTTCGATCTCGACGGCGTTCATCTGGCGCTTGGTGGTTGCGGACGGCTGATCCTAGCGGAGTCGCAAGCGAAGAGGACAGGCCGGCTCCCGCACTCAGCTCAAGGCGCGGTGTGGCTCGGTCCTCCCGGCGGAGGCCGCCGCTTCGCGAGCAGTTCGGCGATACTGGCCGCCAAGTCATCCTCGGACTCATTCACCGAGCTATGGCCCAGCCCCCGGATCAACTCGGCCTGCCGGGCGGGGGGCACGGCGCCGTAGCTGGTGAAGGTGGTCAGCACCTTCTCGTGCCCCAGGTTCTGCGACCAGGCCTTGAACGCCTCGGGTGTCTTGCACGTCCGCTCGCCCAGGAGGGCCAGCGTGGCGCGGAAGCTGTGCGGGTTGAAGTAGGGCAGGCCGGCGGCTGCGAAGGCTTGCCGGAAGATGCGCCGGATCGGATCGGCGGTGGTCCACATCCGGCGCTCCAGCCCCGCGGCGATGAAGCCGCCATCATTACCGACGATGATGCGCGTCGCCGGGAACAGGGGATCGTCGTCGCCCCAGTGCAGCGAGCGGAGGTGGCCGACCCACTCGGTGAAGATCCGCAACGCCTCATCGCCAACCGGGAAAAACCAGGTCGAGAAGGTCTTCGAGAACTTGGTGTTCACCTCCCGGGCGTCGTGATGCACCACCGCCTCGGCCAGATCGACGTGCTTGAGGCGGAACGAGGCCAGGGCGCCGTCGCGGGCGCCGGTGAGGAGGGTAAAGGCGATCAGGGCGCGGTCTCTCAGCTCGACATCGCTGCCGCTGGGCATGACCGACAGCACGTGGCCGATCTGCTCAAGGGTCGGCGCGGGTTTCGGACGCGACGCCTTCGCGATCCGTACGTCCTTCTCGGGGAGGTTGAAGTAGTCGGCGTCGGAGTAGGCGATGCGGCGCTTGTAGCCGGGCTTGTCGGCCAGCCAGATGAAGAAGCTGCGCAGGGCCGACAGCGTCTGGTGGACCGTGGCGCGGCTCAGCCGCTCGCCCGAACGCACCGCCCGCTGCTCGTTCAGCCGGCGCTTGAAGGCCACCGCCTGCTCACGGTGGAAGCGGTCGAAACCCTTCCAGCCGGTGCTCTCTTCGAAGCGGCTGATGGCCTTCGCCACCCCGTCGATCGAGGCCTCGCTCGCCCGGCGGGCCTCCCGCAGGTAGATGAAGTAGTCGCGCTTGATCCGCTCGTTGGCGGGGTTTGTCCTGGTCATGCGCTCGCGTGCTCCTTGAAGGCGACGTTGACGGAAGGGGTTGGGCGCTCAGCTATGCGTCCCTCCCGCTCCACCACGCGGACCTCGACGTCCGGCAGGATTACAGGGACGGCCTCCCATCGGGCGCGGCGGTTCATCACCGTGCCGCAGGTGGCGCAGAGCGCCCGCAGGTTGCCGGCGCCACGCCCGGGCGGCGGGGTGAAATCCGCCATGCCCAAGGCCGGCGGACGAGGTTCCCGGCATTTCAGGCAGTAGATGTGCCCGGGCGGCGTCGGCCTCTTCGCAGCCGCCCTTCGCTCAGCGAGAAACGCCCGCAGCGTCGCCCCCGCGAGCAGGATCGGGCGGCCGCTGTCGATGGGCTGCAGCTGGCCTGATCGGACCCAGCGGCGCACCGCCTCGCGGCTCAGCCGTAAGTGGCGCGCCACCTCCTCGATCGTGTGGGACCGGTTGAGCTTGATCAGGCGCGGGTTGAGGCGGGTCCGGGCCACGGCCGCCTCACTGGCCTTCGAGCAGGCGGCGGATCGACGCGATCTTGACCAGCGTCCGCCGGCCGAGCTTCACGGTCTCCAGCCGACCTTCCCGGATGAGCGCGTAGATCGAGGTCCGCCCCAGGCTCAGCGCCTTGGCGGTATCGTTGATGGATGCAGTGATGGGTTCCATGGGCCTTCTCCGTGAGCGCCAGCGAAAGCCAGCGGGTACGGAGGAAGCGTCTGGAAGCCCCCGCGATTCGGGCGCCGGATAGTGCCGGAAACTGCCGGAAACGGTGTCTAGAGCGAGCGCAGCCTTAGCAGCACAGCCCGCATTGTCTCCTGCGTCGTGGAACGCGCGGGACATTCCAGACCACGCTCTGCCAAGCGATCGGACACAACCTTTAGGACAACATCCACGCCGGCGGAGCCCTCACCGGCTGGAATGCCCTCCTCGTGAAAGTATGCAACGACCTCCGCGACCCAATCGGGCCAGGCTGCAGACGGCTTTCGTCCCCCCGCGGCAGGGGCCTTCGCCGGCGCCGGTGTAGGTTGGGCAGGTTCCTCCTTCTGCTTCCCCTCGAGCGGCGCCCTCGCCGCGCGGCTTTGCCTGAACAACTCCGGGAAGAGCTCGCGCAAGTCTCTCACGTAAAACTTCACACGTTCGGCTCGAACGACGAAACGCCCCTCCACATCGACCTCGAAGGTCCCCGTGTGCCAGTCGCCCAGCCGGTTCTGCATCAGGCTCCAGAAGACTGCTGGAATTTCGCCCCCTCTCCAGGCCGTCTGCCCCACGACCAGACGGTCAGCCCAGGTCCGCAGCGCCCCCCTGGCCCCAGCCGCGGCAAGATCGTTGGGTCGGAGCCCCCAGGTGAGTTTCTCGCCCAAGGCGATCACTTCGTTGGCGCGCATCCACGCCGTTGGGCGCTGATCTCGACCAGCCCCATCTACGGACGGTCGGAAGTCCAACTCCGTCAGCATCATTGAATAACACGATGGAACGCTGATTCTTGGTAGCCGCTCGGAGTTGGGCGCCCTGTCGTTTGGGACTGCCCTCACCCGCTGAACCGCCGGTTCAGCTTGCGCATACCACCGATCCAGCGGCCATAGTCGGCTGTCTTGTTGCGCATGTACTGCAGGACCTGCGGGTGCGGCAGGATAAGGAACTCCTCACGCCGGAGGTCACCGGGAGGCCGCAAAGGCTTTTGTGGAAAAGCGGGAGCCGGTTTTTCGGGGCTACTGAATTTCGAGCTACTATCGGCCTTTTGGAGAGCGACGTCTCCGACGCTTCGCCGAGCCTAACGGAGGCTTTGGGCGAACAGACAACTAAGGTTGCACGGCGGACTCAGGCCATACGCTCGCGCAAGCACCCTAAGCCCGCAAGGTCGAGCGGGATCACCTTGCCGCCTTCCCGTAGCCGGTCGAGGTAGTCGCTCCACCACTGCGCCATTTGCACCCGCTCCTGCCAATGGGCGCCGCGGTGGTAGGCGGCACGCACACTGTCGGCGTCGCCGTGTGCGAGGGCGCGCTCGATGGCGTCCACGCTCCATTTCCCCGACTCGTTGAGCAGGGTGCTCGCTGTCGACCGGAAGCCATGGGACGTCATCTCCTCCGACGTGTAGCCGAGGCGTCGCAGGGCGGCGTTGAGGGTGTTCTCCGACATCGGCCGTAGCGGCGTGCGGACCGAGGGGAACACGAACCGTCCGCCGCCGGTGAGTTCGCCCGCGGCCTTGAGGATCGCGACCGACTGGGTCGACAGCGGCACCACATGCTCCCGGTTCATCTTCATGCGCGAGCCCGGGATGCGCCAGATCGCGGCGTCCAGGTCGATCTCCGCCCACTCCGCCTGACGCAGTTCCCCCGGGCGCACGAACACGTGCGGCGCCAGCTGCAGCGCCCAACGCGTCGTCGGATGCCCGTCGAAGCCGTCAATCGCGCGGAGAAGCGCGCCCACGCCCTTGGGATCGATGATGGCCGCGTGATGCTTGACCTTCGGCGACATCAGCGCGCCCTGCAGGTCGGCCGCAATGTTCCGCCGGGCCCGCGTGGTCGCCACCGCGAACCGGAACACCCGCCCCGAGAAGGCCAGCAGGCGCTTGGCCGTCTCGTGGCGGCCGGAAAGCTCGACCTTCTTCAGGACGGCGAGCAGTTCGTAAGGCTCGATGTCGGCGATGGGCCGTGTGCCCAGCGCAGGCTCCAGCTGCGCCAGCAGCCACTTGGCCTTGCCGGTGGTGATCTCCTTCAGCCCTTCCCGCTCGCGCTTGCCGATGTACTCGTCAGCCACGGCCTTGAAGGTGTTCGCCGCACCCACCAGCGCTGCAGCCGCCGCGCGCTTCTTCTCGAAGGCGGGGTTCAAGCCGTTGGCGATCTGCTCGCGCGCCGCGTCGCGGCGCTTGCGCGCCTCTTTCAGGCCGACCGCCGGAAAGACCCCCAGCGAAAGCTGCTGCTCCTTGCCCAGGTGGCGGTACTTCAGACGCCAAAGTTTGCCGCCCGAAGGCTTCACGATCAGAAAAAGTCCGCCCTCGTCGTAGAGCTTGAACTGCTTCGCACCGGGCTTCGCGGACCGGATAGCAGCGTCGGACAGCGACATAGTGGGGGTCACTCCAGCAGGCGTCTCGAAACCGAGCCCCCAATGGTGACCCCCAATGCCCCGCGATCATCCGCGAACACTGGCGTCTCTCGGCGACCCCGGCGTCCACATATATAGCTGATTTTAAGTGGTTTTCCTACCCGCCCGCGATCATGCGCGAACAGGTCGATGGTGCCCCAGGCCGGACTCGAACCAGCACTCCCTCGCGGAAAGCAGATTTTGAGTCTGCCGCGTCTACCATTTCGCCACTGGGGCAGCGGCGGCGAACATAGGGGGACGGGCGCCCGCGTCAACGCGAGCCTTGCGTCGAAGAGGCTGCGCGCATACCTGATAATCGTTCGCAAGTTTCGCGGGCGGCGTCGGCGGGATCCACGCGAATGCACGACATGGCGGCCGAGGCGAGGGGCGGAGCGGACGCCGTCCTGGCGGGCAGCGTTTCGCTGTCCACGGTGCAGCCGGGCGACCGCGGGGTGATCGTCGAGGTGCGGGCCGACCAGAGCGGCGGCCACGGCGTGGACGAGTCCGAGCTGGAACGGCGCCTGCTCGAGTTCGGCTTCGTCGAGGGCGCGCGGGTCGAGCTCCTGCACCAGGGGCTGATCAAGGGCGATCCCATCGCCGTCCGCGTCGACGACATGCGCGTGGCGCTGCGCCGTCGCGACGCGCAGCACGTCTGGGTCCGCATCGAGCGCCCGGAAGACGCGGCGCGATGAGCGAGGGCGTCCTGCGGCCGACGCGCGTGGCGCTGGTCGGCAATCCCAACACCGGCAAGACCGCGCTGTTCAACGCGCTCACCGGCAGCCGCCAGAAGGTGGCCAACTACGCCGGCGTCACCGTCGAGCGGAAGGAGGGCACGCTGACCACGCCCGCCGGCCGCACGCTTTCGGTCCTGGACCTCCCCGGCACCTATTCCCTGCGCGCCCGCAGTCCGGACGAGGCGGTCACGCGCGACGCCGTGCTGGGCCGCCTGGCGGGCGAGCACGAGCCCGACGTGGTGCTGGCGGTGGCGGACGCCACGAACCTGCGGCTCGTGCTGCGCTTGATCCTGGAGCTGAGAGCCGTGGGCCGGCCCATGGTTCTGGCGCTCAACATGTACGACATCGCCCAGCGCCAGGGCCTGCGGATCGATCTCGACGGCCTGAGCCGCGAGCTGGGCTGCCCGATCGTCACCACCGTGGCGACCCGCAAGCGCGGCATCGACGACCTCACCGCGAAGGTGGACGAGCTGCTGGCCGCGGGCGCGCTGGCCGGGGCCAACACCTGGCGCGAGCCCACCGCCGCCGAGATCCGCGGGGCGCACCGCGAGGCGCAACGTATCCTGAAGACCTACGTCCGTCCGCCCGAGCGTCCCGACACGGTGACCGGCAAGGTGGACGCCGTGCTGCTGCATCCCGTCGCCGGGCTGGCGATCCTGCTCGGCCTGCTGTTCCTGATGTTCCAGGCCGTGTTCACCTGGGCCGGGCCGCCCGCGGACGCGATCGAGGCGGGGGTCGGCTGGCTGGGCGCGCAGGCGGCGAACCTGCTGCCGGACGGCCTGCTCGAGAGCCTGATCGTCGACGGCCTCTTCGCCGGGGTCGGCAGCGTGCTGGTGTTCCTGCCGCAGATCCTGGTGCTCTTCCTCTTCATCATCCTGCTCGAGGACTTCGGGTACATGGCCCGGGCGGCGTTCCTCATGGACCGCATCATGGGCGGCGCCGGCCTGCACGGCCGCGCCTTCATCCCGCTGCTGTCCAGCTTCGCCTGCGCGATCCCGGGCATCATGTCGGCCCGCGTCATCGACCAGAAGCGCGACCGGATGACGACGATCCTGGTGGCGCCGCTCATGACGTGCTCGGCGCGCATCCCGGTCTACACGCTGATCATCGCCGCCTTCATCCCGGACCGCACGGTGGGCCCGGGACTCAACCTGCAGGGCCTCGTGATGTTCGGCCTGTACGCCGCCGGCATCGCCAGCGCGCTGGCGGTCTCGTTCGTCATCCGCAAGGTGTTCTGGCGCGGCGCGGTCGAGCCGTTCCTCATGGAGCTGCCCACCTACAAGCTGCCCTCGGCCGAGAACGTGCTGCGCAACCTGCTGCAGCGGGCGCAGATCTTCCTGTCCCGGGCCGGACGGATCATCCTGCCGCTGATGGTGCTGGTGTGGGTTCTCTCGACGTTCCCGGCGCCGCCGGCCGGCGCGATCGGACCGGCGATCGACTACAGCTTCGCGGGCATGATCGGCCACGCGATCCAGCCGCTGTTCGCCCCGATCGGCTTCAACTGGCAGATGGTCGTGGCGCTGATCCCGGGCTTCGCGGCCCGCGAGGTCGCGGTGGCCGCGCTGGGCACGGTCTATGCGATCGGCGACGCCGAGGCGAACGTGGGCGCGCTGGGCGCTCGCCTGGCCGAGAGCTGGAGCCTGGCCACGGGCCTGTCCTTCCTGGCCTGGTACATCTTCGCGCCGCAGTGCGTGGCGACGCTGGGGGTGGTGAAGCGCGAGACCAACTCGTGGGGCTGGATGGGCGTGATGTTCCTCTACATGGTCACGCTGGCCTACCTCGCGTCGTTCCTGGTCTACCACACGGCCGTGGCGCTGGGGGCCGGCTGACCGCCCTCCACCCGAGGTTGCGTTAACCGCCCTTTTTCCGTGTGCCTTAACCCGGTCGTAAATCAGACCGGGGAATGCTTGCGGCTACCATGCAGAACCAGCTGGAAATCGCCCAGGACGCCGCTCCGGCCAGGAAGACCGTCAAGGTCAAGCAGACCCTGTGCCGCCGCGTCCGTGAGGCCCTGCTGTCGCTCGGCGGCGAAGCGCACCGGACGATGGTGATCGAGCAAGTGGCCCGCAACCTCGGCCACGATGTCCGTCAGATCCCGGAAGAGCTGCAGGAGCAGCTCATCCACTCCTTCGAGGAGACCTGGCGCGACGAGCGCAAGCGGGCGACGTACGGCTTCCACCTGCCGTTCGGCGAAGGCTCCCACCGCTGGGGCGTCCGCACCGAGGCCATGGCGGCCTGAGGCGAGGATCAGCGAAGCCTAGAGGCCTGCTGCAGGCGGGGCGCCGTCGCCCGCCAGCTGGCCCGCGGCGCTCTGCAGGCGGCCCAGCAGGCGCTTGAGCAGGGCCACCTCGTCCGGGGCCAGGCCCGAGATCAGCGCCGCCTCATAGGCCAGCGCCAGCGGCGCGATTTCGGCATAGAGGCTTCGGCCCTCGTCGGTCAGCGCCAGGACGTGGCTGCGGCCGTCCGCCGCGTTCTCGGACCGGGCGACGAGATGACGCCTGACCAGCCCCTGGGCCGCGCGGCTGACCGTGACCTTGTCCATCACGGTCCGGGCGACGATCTGCACCTGCGAGAGCCCGCCATCCTCGGCCAGCACGCAGATCAGCCGCCACTGCGGGATCGTCAGCCCGAAGCGGTCCTCGTAGGCGCGGGCGATCAGCCCCGACACCGCGTTCGACGCGACCGAGAGGCGGTAGGGCAGATAGCCGTCCAGCTTCAGGACCGTGGCGCCGGCCGTCTCGCCGCCGCCTCCGCGAAGCGCGCTCATGCCGGGACCACCGACTGCTCGATGGCGCCGAAGATCGAATGGCGCCGGGCGTCCACCATCTGGATGCGCACCGTGTCGCCCGCCTTCAGGAACGGGGTCACAGGCTTGCCGCCGAGGATCGTCTCGACCGTGCGAACCTCCGCCAGGCACGAGTAGCCGACGCCGCCCTGGGCGATGGGCTTGCCGGGGCCCCCGTCGGGGTCGCGGTTCGAGACCGTGCCCGAGCCGATGATCGTGCCGGCCGACAGCGCCCGCGTCTTCGCGGCGTGGGCGATCAGCACGCCGAAGTCGAAGGTCATGTCCACGCCGGCGTCGGCCTCGCCCAGGGGCTTGCCGTTCAGCTCGACCTCCAGCTTGCCGTGCAGCTTGCCGTCGCGAAAGTTCGGCAGGGCGTCGGGGGTCACGGCCACCGGCGAGAACGCGGACGCCGGCTTGGACTGGAAGAAGCCGAAGCCCTTGGCGAGCTCGTGCGGGATCAGGTTGCGCAGCGACACGTCGTTGCAGAGCATGACGAGCCGGATGGCGGCCAGCGCTTCCTCGCGGCTCGCGCCCATGGGCACATCGCCCGTGACCACGGCGACCTCGCCCTCCAGGTCGCATCCCCAGGCCTCGTCCCCCAGCGGGATGGGATCGCGCGGCGCGAGGAAGCCGTCCGATCCGCCCTGGTACATGAGGGGGTCGGTCCAGAAGCTCTCGGGCATCTCGGCGGCGCGGGCCTGCCGCACGAGCGCCACGTGGTTCACATAGGCCGAGCCGTCGGCCCACTGGTAGGCGCGCGGCAGCGGGCTGGCCGCGTCATGCTCGTGGAAGCGCGCCTTGGGCACCGAGCCGTGCTCGAGGCTCTCGGCCAGGCCGCGAAGCTCGGGCTCGCAGACGTCCCAGTCGTCCAGCGCGTCCTGGAGGGTGAACGCGATGCGGTCGGCCGGCGTGTACCAGGCGAGGTCGTTCGACACGACCACCAGGCGGCCGTCCCGGCCCCCCTTCAACGACGCCAGCTTCATGCGGTGTTCCCGTCCCTCGTTATCGTTCGCATCCGGCGTACGCCGGCTTCGTAGGCCTGCGGCTCGTACACGGTGACTTCCACGCGGATGTCGCCGCCCGTCGCGCCTTCCCACATGTAGGCGCGTTCGAAACACACGTCCCGGCCGTCCGGCGTGAAGCCCTCGAACGTATCGCCCCAGGGCGTCACCTTGACCAGTTCCCGCCAGCCCAGCGTGAGCGCGCGGTCCAGTTCGTCCTCGGCCGCCGCGGCCAGGTCCTCGTCCCGGGTCATCCGCCCTTCCAGCTGTCCACGTAGGCGGGGTTCTCAACCGAGGCGGCGGCCTCGCCCACGTCCAGGGGATCGCGGGTGTCGATCATCACCGCGTACTCGTCGGTGGCGGGCTTGGGCTGGGCGAGCATGTTCTTGAGCGCCTTCGGGTGCGGTCCATGGGTGAAGCCGGACGGATGGAAGGTCATCATCCCGGCCTCGATGTGATCGCGGCTGAAGAAGTCGCCCGCGTGGTAGAACAGCACCTCGTCGTAGTCGTCGTTGTTGTGGAAGAACGGGATCTTGATGGCCCCGGGATCGCTCTCGAACGGGCGAGGGGCGAAGGTGCAGACCACGAAGCGGTCGCTGACGAAGGTGGAGTGCACGCTGGGCGGCAGGTGGTAGCGATGGCTCACCACCGGGCGGATGTCCTTCACGTTGAGGCGCACCGGCGCGAGCTCCCCGTGCCAGCCGACCGCGTCCAGCGGATTGTAGGGATAGGTGACGGTCGAAACCTGGCCGCGCTTCTTCACCTCGACGCGGTGATCGCCCGCCTCGGCCTGATGGTCGCGGAAGGCCTCGTCCATCGCCGGCGTGTCCAGCACCGCGGGGTCGAACAGGGCATGAGGTCCCAGGATTCCACGGTCCGGCAGACGGAAGTGGGTGTTCGTGGCCTGGATCGTCAGGATCGCGGTGGGCTCGGCAGGGGCGAGCCGCCACATCGTTCCGCGCGGCAGGTAGAGGTAGTCGCCGGCCGCGTAGGCGATGCGGCCGAAGTCGCAGAACAGGTCGCCCGCGCCCTGGTGCACGAAGAGCAGCTGGTCGCCGTCGGCGTTGCGCGCCAGGGCCGGCATCGGGGCGGCCAGCTTCCAGAAGCGCATCTCGCAGGCCGGGTTGTGCAGGATCACGCCGGCGGCCCACGGCGAGGGCTCGGCGGCGTTCAGCCGGGCCAGGTCGAAGGCGCGGGGGCGAAGCGGGCCCTCGAACGAGGTCCAGCCCGTCGGCGGGCGCGGATGGTAGAGGAAGGCAGCCGGGCCGAAGAAGCCTTCCTTCGACATCTCGCGCTCGTAGGCTCCCTCCGGCAGGTCGGCGTGCGCCTGGCGGGAATGTGCGCCCTGCGCGCCGCGGACCGGGATCCAGTCGCCCTTTGCCATGTCAGGCCTCGTCCTTGTAGATGCTCACGGTGAGCGGCTCGCGCTCGGCGATCCGGGCGCGGTACATGCCGTCGGTGTTGAAGCTCCACGCCATGCGGCCGTGGGGGTCGACCGCGATCACGCCGCCCTCGCCGCCCAGGCCCGACAGGTCCTCGTGCACGACGCGGTCGGCGGCCTGCTGAAGGGACAGGCCGGCATGCTCCACCAGGGCGCAGATGCGCTGCGCCACGCCCAGACGGATGAAGTACTCGCCTGCGCCCGTGCACGACACCGCTGCGGCCGTGTTGGCGGCGTAGGTCCCCGCGCCGATCAGCGGGCTGTCGCCCACGCGGCCCCAGCGCTTGGCGGTCGTGCCGCCGGTGGACGTGCCCGCGGCCACGTTGCCGCGCCGGTCCAGCGCGACGCAGCCGACCGTGCCCCGCTTGCCCTCGTCATGCGCCAGGGCCGCGCGCGCATCGACGCCGACTCCATGTGGCCGCGGCGGGATGGGCAGCCCCAGCTTCCCCAGCGCCCGCTCCAGGCTGGCCCAGCGCGCCTCGGTGAAGAAATGGCCGGGGGCCACCTGCTCCAGCCCTTGCGCACGGGCAAAGGCGTCGGCGCCCTCCCCGCCCAGCAACACATGATCCGAGCCGTCTATCACCGCCCTCGCGGCGGAGATGGGATGGCGGGTCGTGGACACCCCCGCGACGGCGCCCGCCGCCAGGGTCGCGCCGTCCATGATCGAGGCGTCCAGCTCGTTTCGCCCCTCCGCGGTGAAGGCCGCCCCGCGCCCGGCGTTGAACAGCGGGTCGTCCTCCAGCAGGCGCACGGTCGCCTCGACCGCATCCATGGCGGCGCCGCCCTCGCGCAGCACCTCAGCCCCGGCGTTCGCCGCGTCCCCCAGCGCCGCGCGATAGGCGGCCTCCTGCTCGGGGGTGAGGCGCCCGCGGGGGATCGTCCCGGCGCCGCCGTGGCAGACCAGGGCCCAGCGGGGGTTCGGAGGCAGGCTCATGCCGACACCGTCTCAGCGCGCGGGGCGGCTGTCACCCCTTGGCCGGCAGCACGCCGCGGCGGATCTGGTCCAGCTCGATGGACTCGAACAGGGCCTTGAAGTTGCCCTCGCCGAAGCCTTCGTTGCCCTTCCGCTGGATGAGCTCGAAGAAGATCGGGCCGATCATGTTCTCGGTGAAGATCTGCAGCAGCAGGCCCTGGCCTTCGCTGGGCGCGCCGTCGATCAGGATGCGGTCGGCGCGCAGGCGGTTCACGTTCTCGCCATGGCCGGGAAGGCGCGCGTCTATGCCGTCGAAATAGGTGTCGATGGTGTCCTGGAAGCGCACCCCCCGGTCGCGCATGGCCTCCACGGAGTCGTAGATGTCGTTCGTGCCCAGCGCGATGTGCTGGATCCCCTCGCCTTTGTAGTCCTTGAGGAATTCCTCGATCTGCGAGTGCTCGTCCTGGCTCTCGTTGAGCGGGATGCGGATCTTGCCGTCAGGGCTGGTCATGGCCTTCGAGACCAGCGCCGTCTGCTTTCCTTCAATGTCGAAGTAGCGGATCTCGCGGAAATTGAAGATGCGCTCGTAGAACTCCGCCCACCGCGCCATCTGGCCGCGATGGACGTTGTGGGTCAGGTGGTCCAGGTAGGTCAGCCCCACCTCGTTGGCCTTGCGGGCTTCCTCGGCGCCGGGGATCGGAACGAAGTCGACGTCGTAGATCTCCTGCGCGCCATAACGGTCGACCAGGTAGAGGTTCGAGCCGCCGATTCCCTCGATGGCCGGGATGTTCAGCTCCATGGGGCCCACCGGGCCCTGCACGGGCTTTGCGCCCCGCTCCACCGCCAGCTTGAAGGCCCTCGCCGCGTCGCGGACGCGGAACGCCATGGCGTTCGCCGACGGCCCGTGCACCGACCGGAACTCCGCGGCCTGGCCCGCCGGCTCCATGTTGAGGATGAAGTTGATGTCGCCCTGGCGGAAGCGCAGCACGTTCTTCGAACGGTGCCGGGCTGTCGCGGTGAAGCCCATCTTCTCGAACAGGCCCTTGAGCCGCTCGGGCTCGGGCGAGGTGAATTCCACGAACTCGAACCCGTCGGTGCCCAACGGGTTGTCGAAGAGGTCCCGGCTCTCGGCGGCGGTCTCGCGAAGGTCGGTCATGGCGTGTCTCCGTGGGAGACAACTAGTATCATGTGAAACCATCTCGCGCCAGCCGCCGGGTCCTGACCGCCGCCCGCGCGAGTTGGACGCCACCGCCGGACCCGACGCCCCGAAGGTCCGGCGCGACGGCCGGTCAGGCCGGCGCGATGCGCCGCCGGCTGCGCAGCATCGTGCCGGCGAGGCCGAAGCCGGCGATCATCATCGACCAGACGGCCGGCTCAGGCACGACCGCCACGTCGGCGGCGACCGAGCCCGAGTTGTCGGCGGTGAAGGTGTCCCAATAGAACAGCTTCAGCGTCCCGCTCGCCCAGGCGGCGCCCGAGAAGCTGGTCCCGAGCAGGCGGTAGCTTCCCGGCCCCGCCCCGATCTGCCCGACGAGGCTCCCATAGGGCGCCGAGAAGCCGTTCAGGGTCAGCAGGCCGAAGTCCGCGCCGATCAGCACGCCCGCCGCCTCGCCCGACTCATCCGAGCCCGTGGCGGTCCGGTCGCCGGTCAGTCCATCGGCGTCCGACCAGCGAGGCAGGGCGCCGGCGCTCCACAGGTCGTCGAGTCCGACGCTCACGGTGAAGAGATCGCCTGCGTCCAGCACCACCGTGTCGAGGCCGGCGCCGGCTCCGCCGTCAGAAGAATGCAGGAGCGCGTCTACGACGAAGACCGCCGCGCCCGCGCCCGACGCCAGCGAAAGTCCCGACGCGAGTGCGGCGGCAGCGAGAAGTCGTTTCATGCGGACCTCCAGAGGAAATGCCCGCCCCAGCGGCGTCATTGGCGGCGCCCATCACACGCGTAAGTCAAGCTTGCTCTACTTCTGGGTGAAAGAAGATGGACGGCGGCTGCGGCGGCGACAGCGGGAGCGGCGACTGCTAGGCAGGCGGGCAGAATCCAGGTCAGGGAGACGCATGTTCCGCAAACTCTACGAGTGGGTGATGGGCCTGGCGCGCTCGCGGCACGCCCCGGCCTCGCTGTTCGTGGTTTCGTTCGCAGAGAGCTCGTTCTTCCCGATCCCGCCCGACGTGATGCTGGCGCCGATGGTGCTGGCCAATCGAAACAAGGCGTTCGTCTACGCGGGGATCTGCACGATCGCCTCGGTGCTCGGCGGTCTGCTCGGCTATGCCATCGGCGTCTTCCTCGAGCCCGTTGGACAGTTCATCCTCAACGTGTTCGGCCATCCCGAGGGCAAGGCCGAGTTCCAGAAGTGGTTCGACGAATGGGGCCTGGGCGTGATCCTGGTGAAGGGCCTCACGCCCATCCCGTACAAGCTCGTGACCATCACGGCGGGCTTCGCGCAGTTCAGCCTCTTCACCTTCATCTGGGCCTCGATCGTGACCCGGGGCGCCCGCTTCTTCCTCGTGGCCGCGATCCTGAAGTACTTCGGACCGGCCATGCTCGAGGAGTTCGAACGGCGGCTGAACCTCTATTCCGTGCTCCTCCTCATCCTGCTCGTGAGCGGGATCGTGGCGATCAAGGTCTTCCTCTAGCGAGGTGTTCCGGGCGATAAGCGCCGGCGATGACCGCCCTCCGCCCCTTCCTCGACCGCTGGCGGCTCTGCTGCGTCCTCGTGGCGGCCGCCATGCTGGCGACGGCGCACGCCTTCGAGACCTTCGGCGGTTACGCCCCCTGCACGCTGTGCCTGCGCCAGCGCGAGGTCTACTGGACGATCGCGGCGCTGGGCGTCGTGTTCATGGCCCTGGTCCGGATGCCGGGCGGCCCCAGGTGGCGGCCCCTGACCTGCTGGATCCTCGGCGCCCTGTTCCTGCTCGGGGCGGGCGTCGCGGGGTACCACGCGGGCGCCGAATGGAAGTTCTGGCCGGGGCCGGAGGCCTGCGCCAGCGCGGGCGCCGCGGGCGTCAGCGCGGCGGACATGGCCGCGTTCCTCGCCGGCGAGAAGGTTCGGCCGCCAGCCTGCGACGAGGCCCCCTGGGTCTTCGCCGGGCTCTCCATGGCGGGCTGGAACGCCGTGATCTCGGTTGGGCTGGCCGCGCTCTCCGCCGCAGCGGCGATCAGGGAGCACGCCAAGCGATGACGCAGAAACCTGTGCCTCCCCGCCCCGGCCGCGGCGCGGCGGCGGCGCGTCTCGCCGAGATCCTGCGGGTCGACCACGCCGGCGAGCTGGCGGCCGTGCAGATCTACCGCGGCCAGCGCGCTGTCCTCGAGCGCGCGCGCGGGCAGGAGAAACTGGCCGGCCACTTCGCCGAGATGCAGGCTCAGGAGGCCGAGCACCTGGCGCGCTTCGATCGGCTGCTGACCGAGCACCGTGTCCGTCCGACGCTGTTCACGCCCCTGTGGCGCGTGGCCGGCTTCGCCTTGGGCGCCGGCACCGCCCTGCTCGGAGAGAAGGCCGCGCATGCCTGCACCGAGGCCGTCGAGACGGTGATCGAGGGCCACTACGCGGACCAGGTCGCCGAGCTCGCCGAGCGCGAGCCGGAACTGGCGGCCGAGCTCGCGAAGTTCCGCGACGACGAGGTTGCGCACCGCGACCACGCCCTGGAGGAAGGCGCGCGCGAGGCGCCGGGCTACGGACTGCTGTCGGCCGTGATCGGCGCCGGCTGCCGGGCGGCGATCAAGATCAGCGAGAAGGTCTAGGCCTCTCGCGCCGGGAACCTGGCAGCGTCCGGCTCCAGGGATAGGTCCAGTCCGTTCGCCACGTACGCCACCGTTCGGTAGAAGCCGCAGAGGAGCAGCACCTCGAGGATGGCGGCTTCGTCGTAGTGGGCGCGCAGCGCGCCGAACTCGGCATCCGACAGGGTGGCCCTCTCGTGCAAGGCCTCCACCGCCTGCAGCAGCGCCCGCTCGGCCGGCGTCCAGGACAGGGCGTCCGAGCCGACCGTGGCCGTGGCGTCGACCTCCTGCGGCGAGAGCCCCGCCGCGCGCGCGAAGATCTGCACGTGCACGCCCCATTCGTACTCGCAGCGGGCCAGGGCCGTGGTGCGGTCGATGACCAGTTCGCGTTCACGAAGGCTGAGGGGCCCGGGGTCGAGCAGCGAGCCCGCCCTGAACTTCCGCCATGCCCGCTCGCTGGTCGCCAGGGTGCGAAACAGCAGGAGCGGCGGGGCGCCGCGCATGATGGCGTCGAACCCCTGCCGGACCGGCTCCGGATACGGCGGTTCCAGCGGCGCGATCCTTGGCATGGCCTCACCTCGTTGCTACGCTATCAGTAGCATGAACGTTACATTTTCAGTAGCACGGGTCAAGCATGGCTGACCGGCCCGTCCGCGGCTCCCGCACGGGGCGCCCGATCATGGCGCTCCTGGACCTCCTGGGTCGGCGCTGGACCCTGCGCATCCTGTGGGAGCTGCGGGACGGCGCGTTGACGGCCCGTGCGCTGCGCAGCGCCTGCGACGACGCCTCCCCCACCGTGCTGCAGGCCCGGCTCGCCGAGCTGCGTGCGGCGGGGCTGGTGGAGCACGCGGCCGGCCGCGGCTATGGCCTCAGCGAGGAGGGCCGCGAGTTCCTCACAGCTTTCATGCCGCTGTACGCCTTCGCCGAGCGCTGGGCCGCATCCAAGCCGACCACGCCGGGTTGAGAATCGGGCAAAAACACAGCCTCAGCGGAGTCGCCAAGCGTCGCGAGTTCTGCTTTTGTTCGCGCCAAGGGAGTCGCACATGGCGGACGGCAGCAGGCAGTTGGCGCGGGAGTTGACCTTCGGCGAGGCGCGGCTCGGTTGGGCGACCGCCGCGCGATCCAGCCTATGGGCCCGCTGCGGATGCGGGCGCGAGGCGGTCATCGATCCCAGGCCCTGGATCGCCCAGGGACTGGGCCGTCAGCTGGTGCAGGACATGGGACATCGCCTGCGCTGCGTGTGCGGCGCGCGCCGCGCCCAGCTGGAAATCCGCGGGCTGGCCGAGGCGCCGGGCCGCGGCGCCGGCGGGATCCACGTCTTCCGCTAGGCCCGGATCCGGACCGGCGCCGGACGGCGGCGAGCCTGGCGCAGCATGGCCCCGGCGAGGGCGAACCCGCCGATCATGAGCGTCCAGGTCCCCGGCTCAGGAACCGCCGCCAGCGCGAAGGCCTGGTGCGCCGAGGACGTGCCGTACTTGCCGGTCTCGCTGATGAAGGTGATCCCGCTGTGGACCGGGCCGTAGTCCGTCAGGCTCGCCAGGTAGTTCGAGCCGGAGTAGGCGGCGATGTAGCCGTTCACGGCGGCGTTGCTGCCGGTGACGGTGTAGCCGGGATTGATCACCTTCCAGATCGCGCCCTGCAGCGCGGACAGCCGGTTCACCGTGTCGGTGGTGTTGGGCGCGTTGTTGTAGACCAGCGTGCCGTAGTTCACGAGGCGCGCCACCTGGATCCGCTGGCCGCCGCTCAGGGCCGTACCGCCCTGGAACGGCGTGCTGGTCTTGTACTTGGAATCGGTCGTGAGATCGTAGGCGTCGTCGTACTTCAGGTTCAGCGTCCCCAGGCCGATGCCGTGGAAGATGTCGACGCAGAAGCCCACGAAGTTGAACGACGGGCCGGTGGCGCTGGTCCCTTCGTAGGCCGTGAACCGCATCGGCGCCATGTAGACATGGGCGCTGTAGCCGGGCCCGCTGATCTGGCCGGTCCGCGACGTGTTCATCGTCGACGAGGCCAGGAAGTACTGAGCCGCCGCGGCCGGCGCAGCGCCCGCCACGCAGGCGGCGAAGGCGGCCACCGGCGCCAGCCGCTTCACGGCGACGGCGATGCGGGTTGGATCGAAACGGAACATGCGGGCTCTCCGGCGGCGGTCACGCCACTGTGGAAAGCAGGTTGCGTGCCGTTCGGCCTTCGAGCCGTCGTCGGGCCGTCAGGCGGCGAAGGCGCCTTGGCGGCGGGCCCGGCGCAGCGCCCCGCCGGCGATCGCGAAACCGCCGATCATCAGGAGCCAGGTCGAAGGCTCCGGCACCGCGTCCGCGATGGCGAACGCCTGGCTCAGCCGCTTGTGCGGATAGACCTTGTCGGGACCGAAGGGCTCGTCCTTGAACGGCGTCAGGAACTTGATCCCCGAATGCACCGGACCGTACTCGGGCGCGAAGTACGAGGTGTAGTTGGCCCCGGCGAGGTGGTCGATCAGCTGGTTCATCGTGACGTTCGAGCTGGTGACGTTTCGGCCGGAGGCCACCTGCCAGATCGCGCCCTGAACGGCGGCCAGGGTGTCCCAGCGCTTGTTGCGCTGCGTGCTGGTGCCCGTCGGCGCTTCGTAGAACACGCTGGTCCCATAGTTCACGAGACGCCCGATCTGGGTGATCTCGGCCGGGCTCAGGGGGTTCGGCGCGGACGGATTGGAGTCGTGCGTGAGCGGAATGGTGTCGGTGTAGGTCAGGTCGGGGTTGTAGTCCCCGAGCGAGATCGAATGGTAGACGTCCACGCAGAACGCCACGAGGTTGGTGAACGGCTGATCGGGCGTGCCCTCGATGAAGCCGTCGAACTGTACGGGCGTCGCCTTGATGCTGCTGCCGATGCCGGCGATGGACAGCGTCCGCGCGTGGTCCATCACGCCGTTCTGGAAAACGTAGACATCCGCCTGAGCGCTCGTGCCCGCTATGGCGCCGAACGCCAGGACGGCCGCAGGCGCCACCGCCTTCAGCGCCTTGATGACCGGCGCGCCGAACACGCTCTTCCCGAAAGTCTCGAACACCTGGAACCCCATCTTCCGTCCTAACGGAATCGCCCATCAGGACAACAGCACAACCCAAGCGTGACCATTCGCGATTTCGTCGAACGGCGCAACACGACTCGCCCAAGCCGCGAGTGGCGGGGCGATCCCACGTGCCGAAACGGGAGAAGGGACGTGCGGCCCCCCCGGTTGGGGGTTCGGGGGAGCCGCGTTCCGAACGCCTGCGGGGGGAGGGCGAGGCGTCATCGGGGCCTCCAGCGGCGCGGGCCTGGGGGAGAGAGCGGCCGGGGCCCGGAGGCCCTACTTATTTAGGAAGCCGTTGCGGCGGCGGTAGGGCGCGCGGATGACGGTTTCGTAACGATTCTCCGCGGCCCACGGGCGGACATTTGCACGAACGTTTCAGCGCCGGCGCACAGCCCGCCATCAGGGTTCGCGACGGCGGCGCCAGAATGCCCGACAGCCAACAGCAGGAGTCCCGATGCAACGTCGTCTGATCTTCGCCCTCGCGCCGCTTGCGCTCGCCGCCGGCGCCGCCTTCGCCCAGCCGTCGGGTCCCGGTCCCGAGGTCCGCATGATGCGCCACGGCGGACCGCCGCCCGAGGAGATGAAAGCGCGGCACGAGGCGATGATGAAGCAGCACGCCGAGGACCTGAAGATCCTCCTGCGCCTGCGGCCGGACCAGGAGGCGGCGCTCAGCGCCTTCCTCGCGAGCCACGGGCCGCAGCGGATGGAACGCAGGATGACGCCCGACGACAAGCCGATGACCACGCCGCAGCGCCTGGAGGAGATGGCGAGGCGCGAGGAGGCCATGCGGACCGCCCACGCCCGCCGCCGGGAGGCGCTCGCCAGGTTCTATGCCGCCCTCTCGGCCGATCAGCAGAAGGCGTTCGATGCGCTGCAGCGGCTCCGCGGCCACGGCGGCCCCGGCCATGGCCCGATGATGGGCGGAGGACGCGGCATGATGATGCACGGCGGCCCGGTCGAGCGGCGGGTCATCATCCGCAAGGACGCCCCTGACGCGCCGCATGGTCACTGACCACGGCGCGCCGCCCACGCCCCCGATTGTGGCGAAGTCGCGATGACGGCGCCACAGTCGGCGGCGAGAGGATCCGCCATGCCGCCCGCGCCATCCGTCCTGTCCGGCCGCCATATCCTGGTGGTGGAGGACGATTCCCAGCTGCGCGAGCAGGTCACGTCCTATCTGGCCGACCACGGCTTCCAGGTGCATGCGGCGGCCGACGCGGGCCAGATGGACGCCGTGCTCGCGCAGGCTCCCATCGACCTCGTCGTGCTGGACCTCATGCTGCCGGGCGAGGACGGACTGTCCATCTGCCGCCGCCTCTCGGCGGAGGGTGGTCCGGCGATCATCATGGTCAGCGCCATGGGCGAGGAGATCGACCGCATCCTCGGCCTGGAGCTCGGCGCCGACGACTACCTGGCCAAGCCCTGCAGCCCCCGCGAGCTGCTCGCCCGGGTGCGCGCCGTGTTCCGCCGGCTGGAGGAGGTCCGCGGCGGCGCGCCGCGCAAGGGCCGCGCCTTCCAGTTCCAGGGCTTCGTCGTCGACGCCCTGCGGCGCCAGCTCCGCGCGCCCAACGGGGCGACCATCCTGCTCACTTCGGGGGAGTTCCAGCTGCTGTCGGCCTTCCTCGACCACCCGCAGCGCATCCTCTCGCGGGATCAGCTGCTCGACATCGCCCGCGGAGACGATTCCGACGTCTTCGACCGCGCGGTCGACGTCCAGATCAGCCGCCTGCGCCGCAAGCTGCACGCCTGCTCGGATGGCGAGATCATCAAGACCGTACGCGGCGCGGGCTACATGTTCGACGTGGCCGTGACCCGGCCATGAGGCTGCCGACGCAGCCCCGCGCCAGCATCGCGGTGCAGCTCATCCTCCTGGTGCTGGCCTGCATGGCCGCCATGCACCTGCTGCTGTTCGCCATCGTGGCGCTCTTTCCGCCGCCCAGGCCGCCGATCTACCGCGTCAGCGAAATCGCCCAGGCGCTCGAGGGGGGTTCGCTGGCCAGCCGCGACGGCCGGCCCATGTTGCGCAGCGTGAGCGCCGCCTTGCCCGAGGCGTTCGAGGCCTCCCGCCACGGCCGCCCGCCCCCCGTGGCGGCGCTGGCCGCCGCCCTGGGCAGGCCCGGCGCCGACGTCCGCCTCGTCCAGCGCCGTCCCGGCCGGCTCGAGCGGATGCTGCGCGAGCCCGTCGTTGGGCGCATCGTGGTCGAGCATCAGAAGCGGTCCCCTCCGGGGCCGCCCGGCCCCGACGCCATGGTCGAGACCCGGCGCTTCGAGATGCGCATGGACGAGGGCCACCCCGGCCGCCCACCGCCCGGCCTGCACCTGCTGCTGATGCGCGAAGCGCCGGTGATCGGCGACTTCAGCGCCGCCGTGCGCCGCTCCGACGGGATGTGGACGGTCGTGCGGTCCGCCCCCGAGCCGTTCCCCACGGACTGGCAGCGGCGGATGCTGCTCCTCGTGGCGGCGGCGTTCGGCGTCGTGGCGCCCGCGGCGTTCCTCTTCGCCCGCCGCATCACCGCGCCCTTGAAGCGCTTCGCGGAGGCCGCCGAGCGGCTGGGACGCGACCCCAACGCCCCGCCGGTCGTCCTCACGGGTCCGGCTGAGATCGGCGCGGCGGCGGCCGCCTTCAACGACATGCAGGGTCGCCTCAGGCGCTACATCGAAGACCGCACCGCCATGGTCGGCGCGATCAGCCACGACCTGCGCACGCCGCTGGCGCGGATCCGGTTCAAGCTGGAGGGCGCAGACGAGCGCCTCAGGGACTCGGTGCTGTCCGACGTCGGGCAGATGGAGCAGATGATCGCCGGCGTGCTCGCGTTCATCCGGGACGAGTCCACGCCGCGGCGCCGCGAGAAGCTGGACCTGTTGTCCCTGGTCGAGTGCGTCGTCGACGACGCGGCCCTGGTGGGGGGCGACGTGGAGATCCTCCAGTCCTGCCCGGCCATGGTCGAGGGCGACGCCGTGGCCCTGCAGCGGATGTTCGTGAACCTCGTCGAGAATGCGCTGAAGTACGCCGGCCAGGCCCGCATCCGGCTGCGCTGCGAGGGCGGCCAGGCCGTGGTCGACATCGAGGACGAGGGCCCCGGCCTCTCGCCCGCCGACCTCGAGCGCGTGTTCCAGCCCTTCTACCGCGCCGACGCCTCGCGGAACCTGGATTCCGGGGGCATCGGGCTGGGTCTGCCGATCGCGCGCGCTACGGCTCGGGCGCATGGCGGCGACGTCGAACTGCTGCCGCAGGCGCAGGGCCTGACCGCTCGGGTCACGCTCCCCCTCGCCTGAGGAACCGCTCGTTCTCCCCGGCGCTTCTCTGGTCGAGGAGACTGCCATGTACACACATGAACTCTGGTACGGCCTCGGCGCGCTGGCGCTCCTGGCCGTGATCGTCTGGGCGGTGATGCAGAACCGCCGACGGAACCGCGCCAACGACCCCATCACCGAGGCGGCCACGCGGGAGGAGTACTCGCACCCGGATCGGTACGCCGCCGAAGAGGAAGAATTCCGGCGGCGCACGCACCCCTCCTGAGCCGCGCGAAACTATCGACACGATGAGTGTCACTATATAAGGTCCTTCCCAGGCGCCCGGTGACGGCGTCGAGGGGGAGGATCCGCCATGAAGCTGTGGACATGGCTGGCCGCCGGCGTGCTCGCGCTGGGCGTCGCGCTGGGCGCGGCCTACCTGAACCGCACCACGATCCTGTCGATGATCGCGCGGGCGCGCCTGCCGCACGTCGAGCCGAACCGGCCGGTCGTGTGGGCCCAGGGGCCCGAGACCCCGCCGCAGGGTCAGCGTCCCCCGAACGTCGTGTTCATCCTGGTCGACGACCTGGGCTTCAACGACATCACCTTCAACGGCGGCGGCGTGGCGAACGGCGCCGTGCCGACGCCGAACATCGACTCGATCGGCCGTGAGGGCGTGAGCTTCGCCAACGGCTATGCGGGCAACGCCACCTGCGCGCCCTCCCGCGCCGCGATCATGACCGGCCGGTACGCCACCCGCTTCGGCTTCGAGTTCACGCCGGCCCCCGTCGCCTTCGAGCGGATGGTCGGCACCGAGGCCGAACCCGGCGCGATCGTCAGGCCGAAGTTTTTCAAGGAGCGGCTGAAGGACATGCCGCCCGGCTCGACCGAAAGCTCGCCCCAGGCGGTCAACACGCTGAGCGTCCCGGCCTCGGAGGTCACCATCGCCGAGGTGCTCAAGGCGCGCGGCTACCACACCCTGCACTTCGGCAAGTGGCACCTGGGCGGAAAGGCGGGGTCGCGCCCCGAGGATCAGGGGTTCGACGAGAGCCTGGGCTTCATCTCCGGCGCCTCGATGTACCTGCCTGAAAAGCACAAGGACGTGGTCAACTCGAAGCAGCCCTGGGACGCGATCGACCGCTTCCTGTGGCCCAACCTGCCTTACCAGGTGCAGTTCAACGGCTCGCCGATGTTCGAGCCGCGCGGCTACATGACCGACTACCTGGCCGAGGAGGCCGTGAAGGCGATCCGCGCCAACCGCAACCGGCCGTTCTTCCTCTACTTCGCGCCGAACGCCATCCACACGCCGCTGCAGGCCAAGAAGGCGGACTACGACGCCCTGCCCCACATCAAGGACCACCGGCTGCGGGTCTATGGCGCCATGGCGCGCAACCTCGACTGGAACGTCGGCCGGATCCTGAAGGCGCTGAAGGACGAGGGGCTCGACCGGAACACGCTGATCATCTTCACCAGCGACAACGGCGGCGCCGGCTACGTCGGCCTGCCCGACATCAACAGGCCATACCGCGGCTGGAAATCGACCTTCTTCGAGGGCGGGATCCACACGCCGTTCTTCATGCGCTGGCCGGCGGCGATCCCGGCCGGTTCCCGCTACCCGCACCCGGTCGGTCACGTGGACATCTTCGCGACCGCCGCCGCGGCGGCCGCCGCGGCCACCCCCACCGACCGCAAGATCGACGGGGTGGACCTGACGCCCTTCGTTCAGGGCCGCGCCCAGGGCCGGCCGCACGAGGCGATGTTCTGGCGGTCGGGCCAGTACAAGGCCGTCATCGAGGGCGACTGGAAGCTCCAGTCCAGCGAGGCCCAGGGCAAGGTCTGGCTTCACAACCTGGCCAGCGACCCGACCGAGCAGCGCGACCTGTCCCGGGCCGAACCGGAGCGGACGCGGCGCATGCTGGCGCTGCTGAAGGCGCAGGACGCCGAGACCGTACGGCCCGCCTGGCCCTCCCTGCTCCAAGGCCCGATCTTCATCGATCAGCCAGGCGGCGTGAAGCAGCGTGCCGGGCAGGAGTACGTCCTATGGGACAACTAGCCTCGCAGACAGCGGCGGACAGCGCCCTCGGCGCGGGCAGGCTCCTCGCGTGAGCTTCCTGCCCCCCTCCACCAACGACCAGTACCGCGGCGCCCGCGCCTCGGTCTGGTTCCTGGGCCTGGCGACCGCGGGCACGATCATCCCCGGGCTGATCCACAGCTTCCTGCCGGACGGCGGCGCCAGCGAGATCGCGGGCCTCGACATGGGCGACCGGCGCGACCTGATCGTCAGCGTCTTCCGCTGGGAGGGCTCCACCCAGCTGGCCCTCGGCCTCGCAATGCTGGCCGTGGTCGTGCGCTACCGCAGCCTGACGCCGCTGTTCCTGGCGCTGGTCATCGTCGAGCGCGCCCTGATGAGCCTTCACGCCTGGGTGCTTTCGCCCGCCGGCGGGCATCATCCGCCCGAGCACTACGCCAGTCCCGTCACCGCCGCCCTGGCGGCCGTGTTCCTCGTGCTCTCGCTGCGGAGCCGGGAGGGACCGGCGACCTAGGGTCGCGCAGGAGGGCCGATCCGGCCGGCCTCACGTCGCCCGCGTCCTGGCGGGGACGACTTACAGGAACCCCTCGCCCGGCTTGGTCCGGATGTTCAGCTGCCCTGCGAGACCCGCCTTCCGATGGTGCTCGATGGCCGCCATCTCGGGCGACATCGCCATGCTGCGGAAGGCCGCCAGCGACGGGTACTCCGCGAGCGCCACCATGTCCCACAGCTCCTCGACCTCGCCCAGCATCAGGCCCGTCACCTGGCCCGAGTAGCGCACCCGGCCGCCCAGCTTCTCGACGAGCACCCGCACCGCCTCACCGTAGCGGGCGTAGGCTTCGGCGCCGCTCAGGTCCGCGTCGGACCCGTCCGGGTATTCGGCCTTCGGCTTGAACTTCAGGAGGTTGACCATGACGAAGGGCCCATCCTCCTCGCCGCCGAAGAAGGCCATCGCCTGCTCGGGGCGCGGCATCACCTGGTTGATCACTTGCATGGCTGCTTTCTCCCTCACCCGCGGCGGCGGATCATCGCGTCGAGCAGGTCGACGATCTCGGGACCGCTGTCTTCCTGCAGGAAGTGCCCGCCCTTGAGCGTGACGTGCGGCTGGCCCTTGGCCCCGGGAACCCGGGCCTGGAACGGCGCCTCGCCGCCCCGCGTGACCGCGTCACCGTCGCTGAAGGCGGTGACCAGCGGCTTCTCGAACCGCTCGAGCACCTTCCAGGCGGCCTGGTTCTCGGCCACCGAGGCGTGCTGCGGCGTCACCGGCACCAGCGTCGGGAACTGCCGCGCGCCCTCCTTGTAGCTTTCGTCCGGGAACGGCGCGTCGTAGGCGGCGACCTCTTCGGGGCTCAGGTCGCGCGCCGAGCCGCCGTTCAGCAGCATCCCGATGGGCATCTGCGGGACGTTCTGGCTGAACTCGAGCCAAGCCTTGAAGCCGTCGGTCATCCCGCCGCCGACGGGCAGGCCGGTATTGGCCACCACCACGCCTGCGAAGCGTTCGGGGTACGCGGCGACCAGGCGCAGGCCGATCAGCCCGCCCCAGTCCTGGCAGAAGAGCGTGACGTCCTGCAGGCCCAGGCCGGTCAGCCACTGGCTCATCCAGTCCACGTGGCGTTCGTAGGTGTAGTCCGTGCGGCGGGCCGGCTTGTCGGACCGGCCGAAACCGATGAGATCCGGCGCGACCGCCCGGTGTCCGCGCGCGACGAGCCCGGCGATGATGTGGCGATAGAGGTAGGCCCACGAGGGCTCGCCGTGCATCAGCAGCACCACCGCCCCGTCGCGCGGCCCCTCGTCCACGTAGTGCAGGCGCAGCCGGGTCCCGTCGCCGTCGGTCACCTCGGCGTAGCGCGGCGCGTACGGCCAGTCCTTCAGCCCCGCGAAACGCGCCTCCGGCGTCCTCAGAACCTCCATCGCGACAATCCTCCACCCAAGACTATAGTGACATTATGCGTGCCACTATATCGAAGGGTCAACAGCCGGACGCGCGAAGCGGCTCGACACCCGCCGAGAGGCAGGCGAGATGAGGACATGACCCAGGCGCCGCAACTGCTGGATGGCCGCCGCCGACGCGGGCAGGACAACCGCGAGCGGATCGTGGCGGCGATGATGGACCTGATCTGCGCAGGCGAGGTCGCGCCGAGCGCCGAGCAGGTCGCCGAGCGCGCCGACGTCGGCCTGCGCACCGTGTTCCGCCACTTCCAGGACATGGACACGCTCTACCGGGAGATTTCCCGCGCGATGGAGCGCGAACTGCGCACCATCGTCGACCAGCCCTTCGAGGCGCAGGACTGGCGCGGTCGCCTGTTCGAGCAGATCGCGCGCCGCGCGCGCATCTTCGAGGCCATCACGCCCTTCCGACGCGCCGCGACCGCCTTCCAGCACCGCTCCAAGTTCCTGGGATCGGACTACGCGAAGCTCGTGGTGCAGATGCGCGAGCGCATCCTGCAGGAGCTCCCGCCGACCATCGCCAAGGATCCGATGCGGCTCGAGGCGCTGGATCTGCTCATGAGTTTCGAGGCGTGGGCCAGGCTCCGGCGCGAGCAGGGCCTGGCCCCCGAGGACGCGCAGGCGGTGGTCACGACGGCGGTGACGCGCCTGCTGGAGGACGATCAGGCCTCCAGCTCGATGTCCCAGTAGAGGTAGTCCAGCCAGCTTTCGTGCAGGTGGTGCGGTGGAAACCTGCGGCCCCGCTCCTGGAGTTCGTAGGCCGTGGGCCGGCGCGGCTTCTGCCGCGGGTGCATGTGCGCCTCGCCGGGCGTCCGCCCGCCCTTGGCGAGGTTGCAGCGCGCGCACGCGGTCACGATGTTCTCCCACGTCGTCCGCCCCCCGCGGGAGCGGGGGATGACGTGGTCGAAGGTCAGATCCTCGGACGCCGTGCAGTACTGGCAGGTGAAGGCGTCGCGCAGGAAGAGGTTGAACCGCGTGAAGGCCGGCGGCCGGTCCTGGGCCACGTACTGCTTCAGCGAGACGACGCTCGGAAGCTTCATGGCGAAGGATGGAGAGCGGACTTCCTGCTCGTAGGTGGAGACGACATCCACGCGGTCGAGGAAGACGGCCTTGATGACCTCCTGCCAGGGCCACAGCGAGAGCGGGTAGTACGACAGGGGGCGGAAGTCGGCGTTCAGCACGAGGCAGGGCCATCCCGAGGGCGGAGACTTAAGCACCTGCACGGCAGGGCCTCCCCGGACGCCTCGAGGGCATTATGGCGATCGACTCTGGACTGAAGACAGCACCTCAGTGACGGATGAAATCGATGCGAGCGCGGAATTTATAGGCCCGATTCGGAGACACATCTACGACGGACGCGGTCCGGTGCGGAGCTCTGCGCGGGATGGCCTCGCCCGATCGCGAGGATGGGCGAGGCTCCTAGGATCGGCGCATGGATCAGGCGCCGAGAACGGCGGTGGCGCCGGCCACGGTCAGGGTCAGGCCCAGAACCGCGTACGCCACGACGAAATCGAGGATTCGATTCATCGTCATCGGAGGTCTCCTTTCTCGAATTTTCCCACCGCAAGGCGGGCGTTCATCTGAACGATGCTCAGATAGCACATATCTAAGCATTGTCTAGATAGTTATTCCCGGTGTCCGGCTATGCGATTTTGCATCAGCCCGTGGGAAGGGTCCCGAAACGAAAAGGGGCCCTCGCGGGCCCCTCCTCGGTTCCTGCCGGGTGGGGAGGGCTACGCGCCCAGGCCGACCGTGCCGGCCGCGGCCACGAAGCCGAGGAACAGCAGGAAGGTCGGAACGAAACGGTCGAACTTTGCGAGAGACATGACACACACCTTGAGTTTGTTACGAATTGGCGGTCCCGGGGGAGCGGGCGCCGCCGTTTAGACGACGAATGGATAACACTATCTGAACACTGCACAGATCAGCGATTTCGCCGGACGGTTCTGCGGATCCGCGTGCGCGGGCCGGCGCGACGAAAAAGGGGCCCGCTCAGGGGCCCCTCCTGTCGTCTTCGGCTTTCGGGAGGGAGGTCCCTTAGGCGCCGAGCCCCACCGTGGCCACGGCCGCGACAGCGCCGAGGAACAGCAGGAACGAGGGAGCCAGACGGTCGAAGATCCGTTCGAACTTTGCGAGAGACATGACACACACCTTTCAGTTTGAACCCCGGGGGAGCGGGGGTGTTTTCTATTTGAACAGCGCTCAGATAGGCCGCCCAAGCTGGACCGTCAATGGCATCTGTACAGCGCTTAGATATGAAATTATGGTAATGCCATGAGCGAAGCTAAAAGCGCCGAATCCCGCCCCTACCACCATGGCGACCTGAGGCGCGCCCTCGTGGACGCCGCCAGACGCCTTCTCGAAGCCGAGGGGCCGAGCGCGCTTTCGCTTCGAGCCGTCGCGCGCGAGGCCGGCGTCAGCCCGGCGGCGCCCTACCACCACTTCAAGGACAAGGCCGAGCTGCTCGACGCCGTGGCCCACGAAGGCTGGGAAATGCTGCAGCTGGCGATGCTGGACGCCAAGGCGCGGACCCAGGGGCGCGAGCAGCTCACGGCGCTGGGCATCTCCTACGTCTGCTTCGCCCGCGACAATCCGGCCCTCTACCGGGTCATGTACGACGCCGCCCGTGACAAGGAAGCCCTCCCCATGGACGTGGAGGACGCCAATCCCGAGAACGGCAACGCCTACTGCATGGTGCGCGACACCCTGATCGAGCACGGGGCCGACCCCAGCGCCGAGACGCACCTGGAGCTTGCCACCGTGGCCGCCTGGTGCGCCGCGCACGGCCTGGCCGAGATGGCCGGCTTCAAGCAGTTCGAGCACCTGAAGGCGGAGCTGGGCGGCGAGCGCCAGTTCCTGGACGCGGTCTTCAACCACATGGGCCTGTTCCCGAAAGACCACGACGGGTGCTAACGCCACGCGGGTGTTCGTCACCCGCTTCGCGCCGTCGCCGACCGGCTACCTGCACAAGGGGCACGCCTTTTCGGCGCTGACCGCGTTCGAGGCCGCCCGGGAGGCCGGGGGCCGCTTCATCCTCCGTGTCGAGGACATCGACACGACCCGCTCGCGGCCCGAGTTCGAGGCCGCCATCTACGAGGACCTCGCCTGGCTGGGGCTCGCGTGGGAAACGCCGGTCCGGCGCCAGTCCGAGCACGCCGCCGACTACCAGGCCGCGCTGGCCCGGCTGGAGGCTGACGGGCTGCTCTACCGCTGCTTCCGCACGCGCCGGGAGATCGCCGAGGCGATGGTGAGCGCGCCGCACGGCGCGATGGACGTCTTCCGGGGCGCGCCCCTGCCGCCGGCGGAGGAGACCGCCCGCCTGGCGGCCGGCGAGCCGTTCGCATGGCGCCTGTCGCTGGACGCGGCGGCGCGCAGGCTCGGGGGGTTCGAGGGCCTCGGCTTCCTGGAAGAGGGCCAGGGCGCGGTGGCCGCTCGCCCCGAACTCGGCGGCGACGTGGTGCTCGCGCGCAAGGACGTGGGCGTGGCGTACCACCTGGCGGTCGTGGTGGACGACGCGCTGCAGGGCGTCACCCACGTGATCCGCGGGCGCGACCTCTTCGAGGCGACGCATGTGCAGCGGCTGCTGCAGGCCCTCCTCGGCCTGCCGACGCCCGCCTACCGTCACCACGGCCTGCTGGTGGGCCCCGACGGCAAGCGCTTCGCCAAGCGCGATCGCGCGCAGACGCTGCGGTCCCTGCGCGAACAGGGTATGAGCCCGGCCGATCTGCGGAAGGAATTGGGCTTTGGCTGAGGCGGCGGCGCAGAGCGGCGCGCGGACGGACTGGCCGGCGTTGGCCGTGCTGCTCCTGGGCGCCTGCATCATCGGCCTGTCGCCGATCCTCGTGCGGCTGGCTGAAGCGGGTCCCGCGGCGGCCGGCTTCTGGCGGCTCGCCTTCGCTTTGCCGCTGCTGGCGGTGATGACCCGCCGCACCGCCGGCGCCCTGGGGCGGCCGTCGAAGATGGCCTTATTGGCCGGCGTCTTCTTCGCCTTGGACCTGGGCTTCTGGCACTACGGGATCCACTACACCTCGGTGACCAACGCGACGGTGCTGTCGAACCTGACGCCCGTGGTGGTCACCGCCTTCGCCTGGATATTCCTGCGCCAGCGCCCGAGCGGCCTGTTCCTGCTGGCCGTGGCGGCGGCTGTCGGCGGCGCCTGGCTCATGGCGATCGAGAAGGGCGGCGGCGGCCTGCGGAACCAGCCGCTGGGCGACGTCCTCTCGGCCCTGACCGCGCTCTGGTACGCCCTCTACTTCCTGGCCATGGGCGAGGGCCGCAAGACCGAGGGCGCCAGCAAGCTGATGTTCTGGGTCAGCGTCGTCGGCGCGCCGCTGATGCTGGTCTGCGCGCTGCTGCTGGGCGAAGACCTGCTGCCCGCCACGATGCTCGGCTGGGGCGCGCTGGCCGGCCTGGGTCTGATGCACGTGAGCGGCCAGGGCTCCATCGCCTGGGCGATGGGACGGTTGCCCACCTCCACGGCCTCGGTCGTGGTCCTGATCCAGCCTGTGGTCGCGGCCTACCTGGGCTGGGCGCTGTTCGCAGAACCGATCGGGCGATTGCAGGCGCTGGGCGCCGTTGCGACCCTGGCGGGCGTGGTCCTGGCGCAGTGGGCGTCGCGCAAGCGCAGCAGCTAGACGGCCAGGCCCCACGCGACCCGCGCGGTCTCGATCCGCGCCAGCTTCTCGTGGAAGACGCTCCAGTCGTCGGCCTCGGCGATGAACGCCCACAGCGCCTCGATCTGGTCGATCAGCAGCTCCTCGGGCTCGGGGCGGGCGAAGTACGGGTGCTCCAGCCGCTCGGGCCGCTCCGCGGCGTAGCCCGACAGCCGCGCCCGGAACTCGGCGAAGGGCGGCTCGGCGTAGAGGTCGGCGCGCGGACCCGCCATGGCGCGGGGCTCGGCGCCGCAGAACCAGTCGAAGAAGAACGGCTCCCAACGAAGCCGCTCGCCGCCTTCGGCCATGGCGCGGAAGCTCGCCTGCACGAGCGCCGCATCGGCGTCGGGGTCCTGCGGCCGCACGCCCAGCCGCGCGAGCATGGCGGCGGTGAGCTCGTTCCGGTAGGCGGGCCCGAAGCCGTTCAGGGCGTCCACGAGCGGGTCGCTGTCCGCCACGAGGCTCAGGCAGCCGGCGAGCTGCTGCAGGTTCCAGAACACCGCCTCGGGCTGCCGCCCGAAGCTGTAGAGGCCGGCGTGGTCGAAGTAGGCCGCGACGAAGTTGGGGTCCGAGTGGGGGAGGAAACGGTACGGTCCGTAGTCGAAGCTCTCGCCGTTGATGTT
The DNA here is from genome assembly GCF_016793225.1 of Phenylobacterium sp. GTDB lineage: Bacteria > Pseudomonadota > Alphaproteobacteria > Caulobacterales > Caulobacteraceae > Phenylobacterium. The sequence goes on along the minus strand of NZ_JAEUMN010000117.1, from coordinate 21,167 downwards.
CATGTTGTCGGTGTTGAGCACCCCGTGCACGAAGCCCGCGGCCATCCAGCGCGCCGTCAGGCGGGCGGACCGCGCCACGACGGCGTCCAGCAGCGCCACGGGCCGGTCGTTGCGACCCTCGAGGTCCGGGTCGTAGACGCCGATCACATGGTCCACCAGGGCGGCGATCCGGTCCTTGGCCTCGAAGTAGGCGTGCCGCTGGAACGTGCCGAAACGCACGTGGCTGTGGCTCAGGCGGACCAGGACGGACGAGCGCGTGGGGCTGGGCTCGTCGCCGCGCACCAGCGCCTCGCCGGTCTCGACCAGCGAGAACGAACGGGAGGTCGGCACGCCCAGCGCCTCCAGCATCGCGGTGGCCAGCACCTCGCGGACGCCGCCCTTCAGCGTGAGGCGACCGTCGCCCTGGCGCGACCAGGGCGTCTCGCCGGACCCCTTCGTGCCGAGATCGAGCAGCCGCCCGGTTCCCGCCTCACGCAACTGCGCGAACAGGAACCCGCGGCCGTCGCCCAGGTCCGGGTTGTAAACGCGGAACTGGTGGCCGTGGTAGCGCTGCGCCAGCGGCGGATCGATGTTGCCGGGCAGCGGCTCGAAGCGCCCGAAGTGCGCGAGCCATTCCGCGTCGGTCAGGCTGTCCAGCCCCACCGTGGCGGCGGCGCGGTCGTTGCGGTAGCGCAGGATGGCCTGGGGAAAGTCCGCCGCGCGCACGGGATCGGCGAATTCGCCGCCGAGAGCCGGGAATTGCGGGTCGGGCCGGTAGGCGCTGGACGGGGGCATGCCCCGACCTACCCGCGACCGAGGCGCAGGGGCAACCTCAGGCGATGCCCAGGAACGCCAGGACGGCGAGGACGACGACCACGAGGCCGACGAGATAGATGATGCTGTTCATGGCGAAGCTCTCCTGCTCGGCGCCCCTCGGGCGGCGGTAACGCGGAGGCGGCGCCCCACGTTCCGCCGTCAGCCGATGCGCACGCCCATGGCTCCGTCCACCGGCAGGATCGCCCCCGAGATGAAGGCCGCCTCGTCCGAGGCGAGGAACAGCGCCGCGTAGGCCGTGTCCCAGCCGGTGCCCATCTTGCCGCCCAGCGGGACCCGCGCGTCGCGCTCGGCGCGGACCTCGGCGGGGGAGCGGCCGCTGGCCTGGGCGATCCCGGAAACCGCCATGGGCGTGTCCATGTAGCCCATCATGATGGCGTTGCAGCGCACCCCGTAGCGGGCGTTCGACTGCGCGACCGAGGTGGTGAGCCGGTTCACGCCCGCCTTCGACAGCTCGTAGGCCAGCTGGATGCCGCCGGCGCGCGCGGCGAGCGAGCTGATGTTGACGATCGCGCCGCCGCCCTGTTCGCGCATCACCGGCAGGGCCGCCTTGATGGTCAGCCACATGCCCTTGAGGTTGACGGCCAGGATGCGGTCGAACGCCGCCTCCTCCAGGCGGTGGGCGGGGCCGTCGCCGCCGCCGATGCCGACGTTGTTGATCAGGATGTCGAGCCGGCCCAGCTGGCTCGTCGCCGCCTCGACGATGCGGGCGCAGTCGGCTGCGCGGGCGACATCGGCGCCGAGGGCGGCGGCCGTGCCGCCCTCCTCCACCACCATGGCGGCGGTCTCCTCCGCGCGCTCCAGCAGCCGGTCGACGCACAGCACCCGGGCGCCCTCTCGGGCGAACAGCAGCGCCATGGCGCGGCCGTTGCCGACCGTCTCGCCCGGCGTCTGCCCCGCGCCGACCACCACGGCAGCCTTTCCTGCGAGCCGCCCCGACATCTCAGTAGCCCTTCAGCTCGGGGTCGAGGGTCTGCCCCTCGTCCAGCTGCACGCCGAAGGTGTTCAGGATCATGGACACCTGGGTGTACTGGCCGACGGTGAAGACCACGTCCATGCACTGCTTCTCGGTGTAGTGGCGGCGCAACTCGGCCCAGGTGGCGTCGGTGACGAACTGGTCGGCATGCAGTTCGTCCGAGGCCCGGATGAGCACCGCGTCGGCCGGCGACCAGCCCGCGTCCGCGCCGCGCTTGATCGCCTCGATCTCGGCGTCGCTGAGGCCGCTCTGCAGGCCGATGCGGGTGTGCTGGGTGAACTCGTAGCCCGACTTGCAGAGGTAGCCGATGCGGAGGATCACGATCTCCCGCTCCCGGGCCGGCAGGTCGTTGCGCCGCGAGAGCACGTACGAGCCCCAGTCGTTGAACCGGCTGAGCGCCTTCGGGGCATGGGCCAGGGTGCGGAAGATGTTCAGGACGCCCATGGTCCCGTTGCGGACCGGCTTCAGCGCCTCCTCCTGGTCGGGCGTCAGCTCGCCGTCGGTGAGCGGAGCGATCCGGGGCTTGGTCAGTCTCATGGCGATCCTCGGGAAATGGATCGCGACAGCTTAGTGGGCGCGCCCGATTTCGCTAGAGCGTGGCCGAGGCGGTTGATAGGCAGGGCCCATGCCGCGCCGCTCCACGCTGGAGTTCCTGAAGACCGAGACGGGATCGGGCGCGCTGCTGGTCGTCGCGGCGCTGGCCGCCGTGGCGTGGGCGAACTCCCCGTGGGCGGCGAGCTACTACGGCTTCATCCACCAGCCGACGCCGGTGCGGATCGGCCCCTTCGAGGAGACCATGAGCCTGGGCGGCTGGGTGAAGTCGCTCCTGATGCCGGTCTTCTTTTTCGTCGTCGGGCTCGAGATCAAGTACGAGATCGCTCGCGGCGAGCTGTCGAACCCGCGCAGGCTGGCGCTGCCCATCCTGGCGGCGGCCGGCGGCGTGGCCGTCCCGGCCCTGGTCTACCTCGCGGTCAACGGCGTCGCCGCGGATGGCCGCACGGCCGGCTGGCCGATCCCGACCGCCACCGACATCGCCTTCGCCCTGGCCGCCCTGGCTGCGGCCGGCCCCCGCCTGCCGCCGACGCTGCGGGTCTTCCTGCTCACCATCGCGATCCTCGACGACCTCGTGGCGGTGGCGCTGATCGCTGTGCTCTACACGACCGAGCTGCGCTTCCCGATGCTGGCCGCGGCCGCGATCACGACCGCGGTCCTGGCCGCCATGGGACGCTGGCGGGCCGCGCCCTACACCTTCTGGGTCGCCGGCGGGCTGCTTCTCTGGGCCTTCACACTGAAGTCGGGGATCAACACCTCGATCGCCGGCGTCGCGGCCGCCTTCTGCATGCCCCTGGAGCCGAAGCGCCCGGGCGGGCCGGGGGTCCTGAACGAGACCATGGAGGCGCTGCACCCCTACGTCGCCTTCCTGATCCTGCCGCTCTTCGCCTTCACGGCCGCGGGCTTCACGCTCGGCGCGGAAACCGGCAAGGCCCTGGGCCCCGTCAGCATCGGCGTGGCCGCGGGCCTGTTCTTCGGCAAGCAGCTGGGGATTTTCGGCGCGGCGGCGCTGGCGATCGGGCTCAAGTGGGCGCGGCGGCCCACCGGGGCCAAGTGGCTGGAACTCTACGGAGTCTCCGCCCTCTGCGGCGTGGGCTTCACCATGAGCCTCTACATCGGAGCCCTGGCCTTCCCCGACGCCGACCCGGCCCGCCAGACGCAGGTGCGCGCCGGCGTGGTCGTGGGCTCGCTGGCCTCGTTGCTGCTGGGCGTCGCGCTGCTGCGGCTCGCGGCGGCGCGGCGCAGCGCGTCGCCGCACGACGAGCTTCGCTAATCCTCTTGCCGCCGGGGCCGGAATGGCGTCCGCTGGCGCGTCAGCGCGACTTGGGAGGGGAGCATGACGACCTTCAGACTCAACGGCCGCGAGGTCACCGCCAAGGCGCCCGACGACGCCCCGCTGCTCTGGACGCTGCGCGACGAGATCGGCCTCACCGGCACGAAGTTCGGCTGCGGGATCGGCCAGTGCGGCGCCTGCACGGTGCACGTGAACGGTGAGGCCGTCCGCGCCTGCATAACGCCCACGTCGGCGGTCGCCGGACAGGCGGTCACCACCATCGAGGGCCTGGGTGGAAGCCACCCGCTGCAGAAGGCCTGGATCGAGGCCCAGGCGCCGCAGTGCGGCTACTGCCAGTCGGGCCAGATCATGCAGGCCGCCGCCCTGCTGAAATCCAAGCCGCAGCCGAGCGACGCCGACATAGACGCCGCCATGACCGGCAACCTCTGCCGCTGCATGGCCTACCTGCGGATCCGCCGCGCGATCAAGCTCGCCGCCGGACAGGGAGCGAAGGCATGAACGCCCCGACCGACCTCTCCCGCCGCGGCTTCCTGGTCACCGTCGGCGCCGCGGGCGCCACGTTCGCCCTGTCGGCTCCGGCGGGCGCCGCCGGGAGTTACGCGCCGACCATCTGGTACACCATCGACACCTCGGGGAACGTGGTCGTCCACGTCATCCGCGCCGAGATGGGGCAGCACGTCGGCACGGCCATCGCCCGGATCGTCGCCGAGGAACTCGAGGCCGACTGGTCGAAGGTCAGCTTCGTCCACGTGGACAGCGACCCCAAGTGGGGCCTGATGGTCACCGGCGGCTCCTGGTCGGTGTGGCAGTCCTACCCCCTCTACAGCCAGGCGGCGGCGGCCGGCCGCATCACCCTGGTGGAGGCCGGCGCCAGGTTGCTGGGCGGTCCGCCCGCGCAGGCGACGGCCCGCGACGGCCGCGTCACGCTGGGCGGCAAGTCCATCGGCTACGGCGAGATCGTCGCCCGCGGCGACCTCTCGCGGCGCTGGTCCCCGGAGGATCTGGCGAAGCTGCAGCCCAAGCCCGCCACCACCCGCCGCCTGCTCGGGCGGCCCGCGCCGCAGCGGGACATCCCCGGCAAGGTGGACGGCTCGGCCGTCTACGGCCTCGACGCCAAGGTCCCGGGCATGATCTACGCCCGGCCCAGGCTGCCGCCGACCCGGTACGGCGCGAAGGTCGTGTCGATCGACGACCGCGAGGCGCGCAAGGTTCCCGGGTTCATCCGCGCGCTCGCGATGGACGACCCGTCCGGCACGGTCCCCGGCCTCGTGATGGTCTACGCCGAGACCTTCGTCGCCGCCGACCGCGCCGCGGAAGCGCTCAAGGTCACGTGGACGCCGGGCCCCGGCGCCGGCGTCTCGGAAGCCGACCTGCAGGCCCGCGCCCGCGCGCTGATCGCCGACCGGTCGAAGGGCGGCCTCGTCGTCGAGGATCCGGGCGTCGACGCCGCTTTCTCAGCGGCGCGCAAGACGGTGGAGCGCACCTACACCACCTCCACGGCGCTGCATTTCCAGATGGAGCCGGTGAACGCGCTCGCCTTCGAGAAGGACGGCGTGTTCGAGATCCACACAGGCAACCAGTGGCAGTCGCTGGTCCTGCCGTGGCTGGCGCAGGCGCTGGGACGCAAGGAGGAGACCATCGTCCTTCGCACCCACCTGCTGGGCGGCGGGTTCGGGCGCCGGCTCAACGGCGACTACGCCGTCGCCGCGGCGCTGGCGTCGAAGGCGATCGGCGGCAAGCCCGTGAAGGTGGTCTGGACCCGCGCAGACGACAGCCGCTTCGACAGTCCGCGCTCACCGTCGGTCCAGGTGGTGAAGGCCGCCCTGGACGGGGGCCGCATCGTGGCCATGCAGCACGACTGCTGCGCCGGGTGGCCCACCCAGGCCATGGCGCCGTTCTTCATGCCCAAGGGCGCGAACGACGCGCCATTCGACCCCTTCGCGATCAACGGCGCGAACCATTGGTACAGCGTCGGCGCCCATCGGGTTCGGGCGATCGGCAACGACCTCGCCAACGAGACCTTCCGGCCGGGCTGGCTGCGCTCGGTCGGCCCCGGCTTCACCAACTGGGCCGTCGAGAGCTTCATGGACGAGGCCGCGGCCGAGGCGGGGGCCGACCCCGTGGCGTTCCGCCTCGCCATGCTGGACGCGAGCGGCCGGAACGCCGGCTCGGCGCCGAACGCGGTGGGCGGCGCCCGCCGCCAGGCCGCGGTCCTGAAGCGCCTGGCGACCAAGGCCGGCTGGGGGCAGGCGCTGCCGCGCAACACTGGCCTGGGGATCGCCACGACCTTCGGCCAGGAGCGCGACATGCCCACCTGGACCGGCTGCGCCGCGCGCGTGCGGGTGGATCCCGCCACGGGCGCCGTGAAGGTCGAAAAGCTCACCCTGGTCATCGACTGCGGGACGGTGGTGAACCCGGATGGCGCGCTGGCCCAGGTGGAGGGCGCCGCCCTCTGGGGCCTCAGCCTCGCGCTGCACGAGGGCACGGCCTTCGAGAACGGCCAGGTGAAGGACGTGAACCTCGACACCTACACGCCGCTGCGGATGGGCGACGTGCCGGACGTGGAGGTGGAGTTCATCCCCTCGGCCGAGGCTCCCGTGGGCCTGGGCGAGCCGGCGACGACCGTGGTCGGCCCGGCGATCGGCAACGCGATCTACCGCGCCGTCGGCGCCCGGGTGCGCGACCTGCCCATCCGGCCGGCGGCGGTCAAGGCGGCGATCAAGGCGTAGGGCGGCCGGGCCGAGCGGGGGCTATCGCCAGTCCCCGACCGCCGCCTGCCACAGCGTCAGCGCGCTGATCGCGGCCGTGTCGGCGCGCAGGATCCGCGGGCCCAGGCCCGCCGGCGTCGCGAAGGGCAGCGCCCGCAGCACGGCGCGCTCGCGCGGCGAGAACCCGCCCTCGGGTCCGATCAGGATCGCCCAGGCGCCGGCGCCGTCCACCGCCTGCAGCACCGGGCGCGCCTCGCCGGCCTCGTCGCAGAACAGCAGCCGTCGCCCCGCCTCCCAGTCGGCGAGCATCCGCTCCAGCCGGACCGGCTCCAGGACCTGCGGCACGTCCAGCCGGCCGGTCTGTTCCGAGGCCTCGACGGCGATGGCCTGCAGCCGGTCGACCCGGGTGTGGTCGGCCTGGGTCCGCTCGGTGATCACCGGGCGCACGCGCCGGGCGCCGAGTTCCGCGGCCTTCTCCACGATGGTTTCCAGCCGCGCGCGCTTCACCAGGGCGACGACCAGGTCCAGGTCGGGCCCCTCGGCCTGCGGCCGCGCAAGAGCGTCCACATCGAGGCTGACGCCGCGCTTGGTCACGCTCGCCACCACCGCGCGCCATTCCCCGTCGCGGCCGTTGAACACCGCCACGGCGTCGCCCGGCGCCTGCCGCATCACCGCGGCGAGGTACCGGCTCTGCCCCTCGTCCAGGTCGAGGCGTGCGCCGGTCGAGAGGTCGTGGGGAACGAACAGGCGGATCATTCGCGCGTTCTAGCGCGACCTTGCCGCAGCCGCATCCGGCGGACCGCGCACGCCAGCCGACGAGAGAGGTTCATGGCCGAACAAGACGACGACGTCGAAGCCCTGCAGGCGGCCCTGGTCCGCTTCCAGCAGCACGCCATCGCCGCGGGCGAGCGCGACCTGGTGATCTTCGAGGGCCGCGACACCGCGGGCAAGGACGGCGCGATCAAGCGCATCGTCGAGCACCTGTCGATCCGCGCCACCCGGGTGGTCGCCCTGCCGAAGCCGACCGAGCGCGAGCGCAGCCAGTGGTACTTCCAACGCTACGTCGAGCACCTGCCGGCTGAGGGCGAACTCGTGATCCTCAACCGCTCCTGGTACAACCGGGCCGGCGTCGAACGGGTGATGGGGTTCGCCACGCCCGACGAGCAGGAGCGATTCCTGCGCGACGTGCCCGTCTTCGAGCGCATGCTGGTCAACTCGGGCGTCCAGATCGTCAAGCTCTGGCTCGACATCTCGCGCGAGGAGCAGGCGGCGCGGCTCGAGGCCCGGCGGACCGACCCGCTGAAGGCGCTGAAGATCAGTCCCTTGGACGCGGTGGCGCAGGAGAAGTGGAGCGACTACTCGGCGGCGCGCGACGAGATGCTCCGGCGCACCCACCTGCCCGAGGCGCCCTGGACCATCGTCCGCACCGATCGCAAGAAGGTCGCCCGGGCCAGCATCATGCGCCATCTCCTGAGGGTCCTGGCGCCGCCGGCGATCGCGGACCGCATCGAGCCCCCGGACCCTGAGGTGGTGTTCGAGTTCTCGACCGCGGCGCTCGCGGACGGCCGACTGGAGCCCTGATCCCGGCGCGCAACCATCGTTTGCACCAGGCGCGACAATCGACCACAGGTCATCTCGCTTTGTTCCGCGCGCGCAGGCGGTAAGGCCAAGGCTGTTAACCATCCGTTGACTCAATCTTGTTCCGCCTTTGTTCGGCGGCTAGCCTGCCGGGGAGTCTTCGGAGGCCCGCATGAAGGACACCCTTTCCGCCGCCGAGGCGCGCCGCATCGCCCTTGCCGCCCAGGGCCTCGGCGGCGACCGCGACGCGCCCGCGGGGTGCCGCCAGCTTGTGCGGACGATCGAACGGCTCGGCGTGGTGCAGATCGACTCGGTGAACGTGGTCTCGCGCACGCACTACCTGCCCTTCTTCTCGCGCCTGGGGGCCTATCCGCGCGAGTTGCTGGAGGAGGTCGCGTGGGCCAGGAAGCGGCCGCTGTTCGAGTACTGGGCGCACGAGGCCTCGCTCCTCCCGCTGGCGCAGCAGCCGCTGCTCCGCTGGCGCATGCAGGACGCCCACGACGGCGTCGGCGTGTGGAAGGGCATCGCCCGCTTCCTGCGCGAACGGCGCGATTTCGTCGATCGGGTCCTGGACGAGATCCGCGACCGCGGCCCCCTCGCCGCCTCCGAGCTGGAGATGGGGCACAAGGGCGAAGGCGGCTGGTGGGGCTGGAGCGAGGCCAAGCGGGCGGTCGAGGCGCTGTTCTGGACCGGCGAGCTCACCACCGCCACCCGGCGCGGGACCTTCGAGCGCGTCTACGGCCTGCCGGAACGGGTGCTGCCGAAGGCCGTCCTCGACGCGCCGACGCCGCCGCGCGCCGACGCCCAGCGCGAGCTCTACCGCATCGCCGCCCGCGCCATGGGCGTGGCCACCGCCCGCGACCTGCGCGACTACTTCCGCATGCCGGTCGACGGCGCGAAGGACCGCCTGGCCGAGCTCGTGGAGGCCGGCGAGCTCGTACCCGTTACCGTGAAGGGCTGGCGCGAGCCCGCCTACCTCGACCCCGCCGCGCGCCGGCCCCGCCGGATCGAGGCCGCGGCGCTGCTCTCGCCCTTCGACAACGCCATCTGGTTCCGCGACCGCACCGAGCGGATGTTCGGCGTCCGCTACCGGATCGAGATCTACACGCCGGCGCACAAGCGCCAGCACGGCTACTACGTCCTGCCGTTCCTCGAGGGCGACGCGCTGACCGCGCGCGTGGACCTCAAGGCCGACCGCAAGGCGGGCGTCCTCGTGGCGCAGTCCGCGCACGCCGAGCCCTGGGCCTCGCCCGACACCCCGGCGAAGCTCGCCGCCGAGCTCCAGCGCATGGCGGGCTGGCTGGGCCTGGGTTCGGTCCAGGTCCGCCCCCGCGGCGACCTCGCCCCCGCCCTCGCCCCACTCGTTACCGGCGGCGAGAAGGAGGGGGCGTCATGAGATCGCCCGCGCGGACGCACGCCCGCGCCAAGGCCCTCCGCGGCGGGCTCAGCCTTCCGGAAAAGCTGATCTGGGTGCGCGTCCGACGGCGCGAGCCGGGGCGACCAGCGTTCCGCCGCCAGCATCCGGTCCACCCCTACGTCCTCGACGTCTACTGCGCCTCGGCCCGCCTCTGCGTCGAGATCGATGGGCAGGGCCACGGCTTCGGCGATCGTGCGCAGCGCGACGCGCGGCGGGATGCGTTCCTGAGGCGCGAGGGGATCGAGGTCGTGCGGATCTCGGCGGCGGCCGTGCCCAGGGATCCCGAGCACGTCACGGCGTGGATCTGGCGATGGCGGCCGAGAGGATCGGCCGACGCGCCCCCTCCGTCTGACGGCTGCGCCGTCAGCCACCTCCCCCGCTTCGCAGGGGAGGAGCACCCTCCCGCTCCTCCCCCGCCCCGCGGGGGAGGTGGATCGCCGAGGAAGCGGCGAGACGGAGGGGGCGTGAGGCGCGAGAGCGCGATTAGGCTGCGCCCTCCGTGACCGCGTGCAGCCGGGCATAGGCGCCGCCCCGCTTCACCAGGTCCGCATGCCGCCCCTCCTCGACGATCCGGCCGCTCTCGAACACGAGGATCCGGTCGGCGCCGCGGATGGTGGACAGCCGGTGGGCGATGACGATGGTCGTGCGGCCCGCCATCAGCTCCTCCATCGCCGCCTGCACCTGCCGCTCGGTCTCCACGTCCAGCGAACTGGTCGCCTCGTCCAGCACCAGGATCGGCGCGTCGGCCAGGAAGGCGCGGGCGATCGCCACCCGCTGCCGCTCGCCGCCCGAGAGCTTCACGCCGCGCTCGCCCACCAGGGTGTCGTACCCCTTCGGCAGACGGGAGATGAACTCGTGCGCCCGGGCCCGCCGCGCCGCCAGGACGATCTCCTCGGGCGTGGCGTCGGGACGCGCGTAACTGATGTTCTCCGCCAGCGTGCGGTGGAACAGCGCCGGGTCCTGCGGCACCACGGCGATGGCGCGCCGCAGGCTGCCCTGGCTGACGTGGCTCACGTCCTGGCCGTCGATCAGGATGGCGCCGTCCTGCAGGTCGTAGAGCCGCTGGATCAGCTTCACGAACGTCGACTTGCCGGACCCCGTCGGGCCCACCAGAGCCACGCGCTCGCCGGGCGCGATCCGCAGGGTGAAGCGGTCGTACAGCGGCTCGGCGGCCGACTTGTAGCGGAAGGTCACCCGGTCGAAGACGATCTCGCCCTGTTCGGGGCGGAAGGCCGAGGCGTCCGGCCGGTCCAGCACCTGCGGATCGGTCTGGGCGTAGCGGGCCACGTCCTCCACGTCGTCCATGCCGCGCTGGGCCATGCGGATGTTCTCGCCGATGTTGCGCAGGTAGCCGCTCATCAGCATGAACGCCGTCACCGCGAAGGCGATGTCGCCCGCCGTGGCGCGCCCCACCGCCCACTCCCGCAGGAGAAGGCCGGTCAGCCCGGCCTGCAGCGCCACCAGCAGCAGGTTGTGCAGCAGCCACAGGTCGGTGAAGCGGTTCCAGGTGCGGATGGTCGCCTTGCGCCACAGCTCGGTGACGCTGCCGATGCGCGCCTCCTCGCGGGCCTCGGCGCCGAAGGTCTTCACCGTGGCGTTCGACGAGATGGAATCCGCCAGCGCCCCGCCGATCCGCGAGTCCAGCGCCACCGACTTCAGGTTGGCCGGACGGGCGTAGATCGAGGTCAGGAAGATGTTCGAGAGCACGTAGAGCACCGTCACGCCCATGGCGAAGAGGCCCACGCCCGGCCAGCGCACGAACATCATCACGCAAAGGCCGCCCAGCACGATGGCCGCGGGCCCGAACCAGATGAGCACGGCGTCCGTGACGGTGTCGTAGCCCCACATGGCGCGGCTCAGCCGCCGCACGGTCGCGCCGGCGAAGGTGTCGGCGTGCCAGTCGGACGAGAAGCTCTGCACGCGGCGGAAGCCGTCGTCCGTCATGTCCTTCATGTTGTTGGCCGAGAAGGGCGTCAGGAAGCGCATGGCGGTGTTCCGGATCACCGAGAACGCCAGGTAGACGCCCACGAACATCAGCCACGCCCGCCAGGCGGGATCCGGGTCGCCGGGGCCGGCGGCGACGGCGTCCACCAGCCGCCCGGCCGCCCAGGGCAGCATCAGGTCGAACCCGATGGCGATCAGGGTCAGCACGACGGTCGCCGCCAGCAGCCAGGGCCGGCGGCGCCAGTAGGTGGCGATGAATCCGAGCACCTTGCGATTGGAGAGCTGGCGCTGGCGGGTTTCTTCTTCGTCCTCGTAGTGGTCGGTCATGGCGGTCTCGAATGCGGGCGCCGGACCGGCGGCTCCTCTGGAGCCCGCACATGGTCCTGCGCGGAAAAAGGTCGATGGGCTTCGCGGTAGGCTTCGAGCCGACAGGCCCGGAGGCCCTCGGCTGGGCGGTCTTCTGGAGGCGCGCGGGATCGCTTCGCGGAGGCGGCCCGTCAGGCCACGCGGCGAAGCGGCTCGGAGTTACAGGAGCGGCGGCGGCGGCCCGAGACGACGCGCGCAGGGTTTGGTCATCGCGACAGCTGTCATTCCGACGGACCTCCCTCGTTCGTGGCCTCGAAGGCTTGGACGCTAGGCGGGGTCGATCGAACGGTCAAGGAACGAGGTCATCCCACGTCGTTCCGAGCGCCAGGGGTGGCGCGGGAGACACAGTCCCACCGCCCCGGAGCGCGGCGCACTTCCCGCTCCGGCCCGCTGGCGCCGGCCTGCCCCGCCTCATAAAGGGAGGGCATGAAGCCTTCCGCGCCCCTGCCCGACGCCGCGCCGACCAACTGGGTCGACCGATGGGCCCCGGCGCGCCTGCGGCCCTGGCTGAAGCTGGGACGGTTCGACCGGCCGGTGGGCGTCTGGCTGCTGATGCTGCCGGGATGGCAGGGAATCACGCTGGCCGCGGCCGAGGACGGCCGCCTGCCCGACCCCATGCTGCTCGCGCTGTTCTTCGTGGGTGCGGCGCTCATGCGCGCGGCGGGCTGCGCCTACAACGACATCGTCGACCGCGACATCGACGCCAAGGTGGCGCGCACGGCCGGCCGGCCGGTGGCCTCGGGCCAGATCCGGGTGAAGCAGGCCTGGGCCTTCCTGATCGCGTGCAGCCTGGTCTCGCTCGTGATCCTGCTGGCGCTGTCTCCGCTCGCGGTGGCGCTGGGGGTGGCCTCGCTGGCGCTGGTCGCCGCCTACCCGTTCATGAAGCGGATCACCTGGTGGCCGCAGGCCTGGCTGGGGCTGACCTTCAACTGGGGCGCGCTGCTGGGCTACGCCGCCGCCACCGGCGGGTCGGTGCTGGGCGGCGCCTGGACCTGGCAGACGCAGGGCTTCGTCCTGCTCGACTACGGCCATCTCAGCGCAGCCGCGATCCTGCTCTACGCGAGCGGCGTGTTCTGGACCCTGGGCTACGACACGATCTACGCGATCCAGGACCTCGAGGACGACGCCCTGGCCGGCGTGAAATCCTCGGCGCGACGGCTTGGCCGCGCCGCGCCGAAGGCGGTGATGGGCTTTTATTTCCTGGCCGTCACCGCCGCCTTCGTGGCTGGCCAGGCGGCCGGCCTGGGAGCGGGCTTCCACCTCGCCCTCTTCGCCTTCGCCATCCACCTTGCGCTGCAGGCGCGGCGTGTCCGCTTGGACAACCCCGCGCTGGCGCTGCGCCTCTTCAAGTCCAACACCTCGGCGGGCCTCATGCTCGTCGTGGCGCTGGCGGCCGGCGCCCTCAGCTAGAGCCTCACCGTTCAGACGGACCGCTTGCCCGCCCAACCGGGAAGCGCCATCGCCTTCTTCCGCGGCGGCTTCCGCATCAACCGCAGCAATCCACTGAACCATCCCCGACGCATCACAACTGCCTCCGTACGCATGCGTGGAGGATCGCGGCCGCTTGTGACCGCCACGTGGCCGCCGGCCGAATGGATGCGGCGTCAAATTGGCGCAGGCGCGCCGCTCGGGTGCGCCGGCAAACGAAGCGGCGGCCTGACGCCTTTGACACAGGTTCTTGTACGCCATACAACTCATTCATGGCGACCGTGCAGCCCCTCGCCGAGGTACGCGCCGTCCGCGAGACGGGCCGGCGGATGCGCTCGCGCCTGCTCGACGCCGCCGTGGAGATGTTCAAGGCCAGGGGCCTTTCGGGCGTGTCCGTCGCCGAGATCGCCGCCGCGGCGGACGCCTACCCCAGCCAGGTCACCTACTACTTCCGCACCAAGGAAGCGCTGTTCGTGGAGGCCGCCTGCCGGGAGGTGCTCTACGTGGCGCGCCAGGCCGAGCAGGCCGCCGCGGGGGCGGTCAGCGGATCGGACTACAACCGCCGCCTCGTGGAGACGGTGATCGGGTCTCCGGGCCTGGCGCTGTTCGTGGAGGCGCTTTCGCTCACCCGCCGCCGCCCCGATCTCGCGCCCCAGATCGCGCGCACCTTCGAACGGCTCCACGCCGAGGGCGACCGCGCCTACGCCGAGGCCCGCAGCCGGCGCGGGTGGCGTGCCGACGGCGATGCGGGCGTGGCCGCCCGCCGCTTCTGGACCCTGGCCCTGGGAGTCACCCTGCGCGAAGGGGCCACCGAGACCTCGATCGGGGACGCCGTCGACGAGATGATGGCCCTGCTGCGCCCTGAACCCGCCAGAACCGCCGGAGCCCGCTGATGGCCGTCGCCGCCCGTGTCGCGCCCAAGGACTTCTTCAGCCCCGCCGAGTGGACGCCCCTGTCGGCGCGCTCGTCCTGGAAGGGCCTGGCGCTCGTGGCCCATGGCTGGGGCGTGATCCTGCTCGCCGCCGCCATGGCCATGGCCTGGCCGGTCACCATCCCGCTCGCGGTGATGATCATCGGCGCCCGCCAGCTGGGCCTCGCCATCCTCATGCACGACGCGGCCCACGGCGCGCTGCACCCGAACCTGAAGGTCAACGACTGGGTGGGCGAGAACCTGACGCCCGGCGGTCTGGTCCAGTACCGGAACTACCACCTGGGCCATCACAAGTTCGCCCAGCAGTCCGAGGATCCGGACCTGGGCCTGTCCGCCCCCTTCCCGATCACCCGCACGAGCCTTCGCCGCAAGATCATCCGGGACCTCACCGGCCAGACGCACCTCAAGCAGCGCTGGGCGCCGCTGTTCCGCCGGATCCGGGAGCGCAAGCCCGGCGACAGCGTGGCGTCGATCCTGTGGAAGTTCGTCCGGTCGCGGCCGAAGTTCTTCGTCTGGGGCGCCGTCACGATCGCGCTCACCGCCCCGTTCGGCTACGGCTGGGCCTGGTTCGTGCTCTGGTGGCTGCCGTCGGCGACCTGGCTGCCCATGGTCACCCGCCTGCGCAACATCGCCGAGCACGCCTGCATCGCCAAGGACGAGCCCGATCCGTTGCGCCACGCGCGGACCACGCACGCCAGTCTGCTGGAGCGGGTGTTCCTCGCGCCCTACTATGTGAACTACCACTGCGAGCATCACATGTTCATGCATGTGCCCTGCTACAACCTGCCCCGGACGCATCGGCTGCTGAAGGCCAAGGGGGTGCTGCCGCGCATGCTCACCGCGCCCAGCTACCTCGACGTCCTGCGCCTGGCGACCTCGCGACCCGTGGGCGAAGACCGTGGCGGCAGCCCTACGCCCGAGGAGCGCGGCGTGGTCCGCGCGGTCATCCAGTGAGCCCGGCCGAACTCGCGCTGCAGCGCTTCGCGACCAAGTGGGGAAGCCCGCACACGCCCCCCGTGGTCATCGACCCGGGCGACCTGGCGATCACCGAGTACAGCATCGGCCGCCTCTTCCCGCGCGCCTATCATGACGCCCTGGTCGCGGTGGGCCTGCCGCGCCTGACGGGCTCGCTGCTCACCAGCATCGTCGAGGCCGACGCCGATTGCGGGGACGTCGGCGAGTTCTTCACCCCGGCCGAGACCATCGCGCGGCTCGACGACTACCGCACGGCGGCCACGCCCGCCGCGTTCGTGCCCTTCGCCTCGGACTGCATGGGCGACCGCTACGGCTTCCTCTGCCCCGCCAGCGGCGAGCCGCGCCCGACCGACGCCCCCGTGGTGCGCATGGACCACGAGACGGGCGAGGTGGCCGAGGTCGCAGGCTCCTTCGTGGACTGGCTGCAGGACTACGACGCGATCGAGTTCGTCCACTTCGAGGACGTTCAGGCCTGAACGCGGGGCCGCGCCCCCTCCCGCCGATGCGCGGGACGTGGGAGTTAGGGCGATGATCGTCGACCGCCGTCAGTTCATCCTCGACAACACGCGCCCGCAGCGGCCGCCGCATACGCCCGAACTGCAGCTTCACCTGGCCGACGAGATCACGCCGATCTGGCGGATGACCGAGGAAGCGCTCGCCGAGATCGGGCTGCCGCCGCCGTTCTGGGCGTTCGCCTGGGCGGGCGGCCAGGCGCTCGCCCGCTACGTGCTGGACAACCCGGGCGTCGTGGCCGGCAGGGGCGTGATCGACTTCGCGTCGGGCTCGGGCATCGTCGGCATCGCGGCCGCGAGGGCCGGCGCCGCCCGGGTCCTGGCCGCCGACATCGACGCGTTCTGCGGCGCGGCGCTGGCGCTCAACGCCGAGGCCAACGGCGTGGCCTGCGCGTTCACGGACGCCGACCTGCTCGACGCGTCGCCGCCGGCCTGGGCCGAGGTCATCCTGGCGGGCGACATCTGCTACGAGAAGCCGCTGGCCGAGCGTGTCATGGCCTGGCTCGGCGAGGCCCGCGCGGCCGGCGCGGAGGTGCTTATCGGCGACCCGGGCCGCAGCTACTTCCCCCGCGAGGGCCTCGTCCGCCTCGCCCAGTACGAGGTCCCCACGACCCGCGAACTCGAGGACATGGAGGTCAAGAAGACCGCCGTCTGGACTCTGCCCTGAAGCGCAGCTAGCTTGCGAACAAACAGGGAACTTCGGCATGCGTGAAGACGGCAAGGTCGACTATGTGGAGCTGCCCGGCGGCGACCTGCCGGGAACCAAGACGTTCTACGCCCAGGCGTTCGGGTGGCGCTTCACCGACTACGGGCCGGACTACGCCGCCTTCGCGGAAGGCCTCGACGGCGGGTTCCAGAGCAGCGCGGAAGCCGGGGCCGTGAACAAGCCGCTCGTCATCCTCTACGCCCGGGACCTGGAGGCGATGGAGGCGAGGGTCCGCGCCGCGGGCGGCGTCATCAGCCAGCCCATCTTCAGCTTCCCCGGCGGCCGCCGCTTCCACTTCACCGACCCCGCCGGCAACGAGCTGGCGGTCTGGAGCGAGGGCTAGAGTCCGACTCACACGGGGTCATCCCGGCGAAGGCCGGGATCCAGATGGAAGGGCTCAGCTGCGGGTTCCAAGCCCTCGCTCCACGGCGCGCTGGCCTGCTAGACGTAGGCGGCAACGCTCCGGAGTCCGCCATGCGCCGCCGCACCTTCCTCGCCGCCTTGCCCGCCGCCGCGGCCGCTGCGCCGGCCCTCGCCACGAGCCGCGGCGAGAACCCCAACCGCGACCGGCCCGACGTGGCGCCCGGCGACCGGGTGGACGGCGCCACCTTCGCCAGCCGCTCGGCGGCCTGGGGCCTGCACGGCGCCGCCGCCACCGCGCATCCGCTGGCGACGCTGGCGGCCATCGAGATTCTGAAAGCGGGCGGCTCGGCGGTGGACGCCGCCATCGCGGCCAACGCCGTGCTGGGCTTCGGGGAGCCCATCGCCTGCGGCATCGGCGGCGACGCCTTCTGCATGCTGTGGGATCCCAAGCAGAAGAAGGTCATCGGCCTCAACGGCTCGGGCCGCAGCCCCCGCGGCCTGTCCCTGGACACCGTGCGCGGGCGCGCCCGGCCGAACGGGACCCTGCCGTCGCACGGCGCCGTGACCGTCAGCGTGCCCGGCGCCGTCGACGCCTGGTGGAGCCTGCACCAGCGCTACGGCAAGCTGCCCTGGAAGCGCGTGCTTGAGCCGGCGATCCGCCACGCCGAGGAGGGCGCGCCGGTCATCCAGGCCACCGCCTTCTACGTGGAATCCTCGAACCGCATCTTCACGCGGCCCGAGTCCGGGATCGAGGAGGTCGAGAACTTCCGCAGGCTCTGGGCCCCCGAACGCCGCACGCCGCGCGAGGGCGAGATCTTCCGCAATCCGGACCTTGCCCGCACCTACCGCCTGATCGCCGAGGGCGGCGGCCGCGCCTTCTACGAGGGCGAGATCGCCGAGCGGATCGAGCGCTACTTCCGGCGCATCGGCGGCTGGATGACCCGCGAGGACCTGGCCGCCCACCGGTCCGAGTGGGTGGAGCCCCGGTCGGTCCGCTACCGCGACATCGACGTCTGGGCGCTGCCGCCGAACAGCCAGGGCCTGGTCACGCTGCAGATGCTGAACATCCTCGACGAGTTCGACGTGCGCGGCATGGGCTTCCAGTCGGCGGCCGCGATCCACCACGGCGTCGAGGCCAAGCGCCTGGCCTTCGAAGACCGCGCACGGTTCTACGCCGATCCGGCCTTCTATCGACAGCCGGTCGAGTGGCTCCTCTCGAAGGAGTACGCCAAGGCCCGTGCGGCCCTGATCCGGCCGGACCGCATCGCGCCGGCCGTCTATCCCGGCAAGGCGCCGGGACACGGCGACACGACCTACCTCACCACCGCCGACGCGGACGGCATGATGGTGTCCCTGATCCAGTCCAACTACCGCGGCATGGGCTCGGGCCTCATGCCCGACGGCCTGGGCTTCATGTTCCAGAACCGGGGCGAACTCTTCGCCCTCGCCGACGGACATCCCAACGTCTACGCCCCGGGCAAGCGGCCTTTCCAGACCATCATCCCCGGCTTCGCCACGAAGGATGGAGACGCCCTCCTCAGCTTCGGCGTCATGGGCGGCGACATGCAGCCCCAGGGCCAGACGCAGGTGATCTCGAACCTGGTGGACTTCGGCCTGGGCCTGCAGGAGGCGGGCGACAGCCCGCGCTGGCATCATACCGGCGGCAGCGAGCCCACCGGCGAGGACCTGGGCCAGCCCGGCGTGCTGAACCTCGAGACCGGCGTGCCGGAGAAGACCAAGGCCGAGCTCGCCCGCATCGGCTGGACGTTCAAGCCCAATCCCGGCGGCTACGGCGGCTACCAGGCCATCCAGCGCTGGCCCGGCCGCTATGCCGCCGCCACCGAGATGCGCAAGGACGGCGTGGCCCTGGCCTACTGAGGCGGCGGATAGGCGGTCTCGCCCACCACCGCCGCCAGGTCGACGTCGCGCCAGCGGAACCCGGGTACGTCGCGCGTCTTCCGGGCCAGGATCGTGGCGTGGCAGTAGAGCGCGGTCACCGGCTGGAACCGCAGGTAGCGGTCGGCGAAGGCCGAGAAGCGGCCGACGATGGGGTTCTGCATCGTGGCCTCGACCACCTCGAAGCCCAGCGCCGGCGAGAAGAGGGCCCGCAGGCCCATGTCGCTGAATTGGAAGAAGTGCCAGGGCCGCTCATGGGCCGAGTACGAGAAGTGCGTCTCGACCAGCACGTGGCCGCCCGGCTTCACGACCCTGGCGATCTCCTCGGCCACCACCCACGGCATGGCCAGGTGCTCGAAGACCGCCGTGGAGAAGACGAGGTCGAAGGGGCCCTCCACCAGGTCTGACAGGCGGTGCGCGTCGCCCGCCACGTCGACGTTCGGGCCCAGGTAGTAGTCGAACCCCACGTACTGCGCGTGCTGCAGCCGGCTTCGCAGGCCGTAGCTGCCCGTGACCTCGCGGCTGCCGATCTCGAGGATGCGGAAGCCCGGCCGGTCGCCCAGCGCCACCACCTGCTCGAAGAGGCCCTGGTGCGCCGTCAGCCGCGGCGCCGGCAGGTCCGGGATCAGGTAGGGCTTGTCCATGAACCGGCCGGCGACCGACAGAACCGCCCGGTTCGCCGCGCCCGCGAGCCGTCGCACGATCGATCCTGCGCCCAAGGACTCACCTCTTGTGGAACGGGCCGACCATCGCGCGCGCATCCCGGCCCGTCCACCCGCCGCCGCCTCACACGCCCTCTCGTCTCGCCGCCCATCCCCCGCTCAGCGAGACGGCGGCCGGCGGCGCACGCGCCGGCGTCACGCGGCGGCTGACACCGCCGCCGCCCGGCGCCACACTCGCGGTCATGACCCGTGACGAGATGCGCGACATCGCCCTGAGCTTCCCGGGCGCCGAGGAGGGCGTGAGCTACGGCCGGCCCGCCTTCAAGGTGAACGGCAAGTTCCTCACCCGCCTGCGCGCCGAGGACGACAGCGTGGTCCTGGTCGACGTGCCGTTCGACGAGCGCGAGATGCTGATGGAGGCCGAGCCGCTGACCTTCCACATCACGCCGCACTACAAGGACTATCCCAGCGTGCTGGCCCGTCTCGAGTCCCTTCACGCCGGCTCGTTCCGCAACTTCCTGGAACGCCGCTTCCGCAAGATCGCCAAGAAGAGCGTCGTGAAGGCCTGGGAGGCGGCGAGGGGCTGACATCGCCCGGGCCCCCAATCGGGGGATGTCCAAGCCTGATCGCCGTCGCAGCTTTGCGGGGCAAGTGGCATGGGGCTCATCGGATGCGTAGGTTTGTTTCGGCCGCGGTCGCGGCGGCGAGTGTGCTTGTGGCGGCGCCTTCCATGGCGGCCACGCTGACCAACGGCGGCTTCGAGGCGGGGCCGGCCTACAACTTCGGCACGTACTATCGCGGCCCCCTGACGCCGACCGGCTGGAGCCGCGTCAGCGGCCTCGAGGCGCCCGACATCCTGGACAACGCCTACAACCAGACCGGCGCGGGCTTCGCCCAGTTGCTCGACCCGCACGGCGGCAGCCGCTTCCTGGACATGAACGGCGCCAGCCCCACGGGCGGCCTCTACCAGGACGTGACCGGACTGAACGCCGGCGACGCGGTCACCTTCAGCTTCTGGGTGGGCCGCTGGGCGCAGAACAGCGCGGGCACGCTCACCGCCACCCTGTTCGGCGAAACGACCGCGACCAACGCCATCACCCTGGCGCACCTGCCCGGCGCCTCGACGTCGGAATGGACCCAGTACTCCGTCAGCGGCGTCGTGCCGCTCTCGGGCGTTGTCCGGATTCAGTTCACCGGCAACAGCGGGTCGTCGGCCCGTGGCGCGCCGGGGCTCGACGACGTGACCATGACGGTGACCGCCGCGCCCGGCGGGGTCCCCGAGCCGGGCGCCTGGGCGCTGATGATCGCGGGCTTCGGGCTGGCCGGCGCGACGCTTCGCTCCCGCCGAATCAAGGCCGCGACGACGGTCGGATAGGGTCGAGACCCGACCCTGCGGCGCGCCTACTCCCCGACGTCCACCGCCTCAGGCTTGCGACCCTCGGCCTCGGCCACGCGGGCGCCGCGCAGGATGCCCGGCAGGGCGTAGTTCCCTTCGTGGCAGGCGTACTCGTACACGGGGCCCTTGGCGGCGTTGAACGGCATCTCGCCCTTCCAGGGCCGCGTGTACGTCGCAGGATCGTCGACCGTGAATTCGTAGCGGATCTGCTGGTCCGAGATGCGGGTGAAGCGCTCGGTCACCTTGGCGTCCTTCGAGACGTAGAAGGTCGTCGGAATGCCCGGCCGCAGCTGTTCGCCCGGGTGGAAGCCGGTGGTCTCGACCACCAGGGTGTCGCCCTCCCACCGGCCGATGGACTCGCCCATCCACTGGCGGACGTGTCCCGGCAGCCGGCGCGTCTCGCCCAGCCGGATGACCCGCGCATCGTGGTTCATCTCCACGACGATCACCACGGCGTCCGCCGTCTGCTGGATCTGATAGGTGTTGTTGTAGAGCACGTTCATCATCGGTGGGCCCGCGGTGGAGCCGAAGCCCATCAGGCAGCGCTCGGCCACCTGGCGTCCCTCGGGCCCGTCGAAGTTGGTGCGGATCCCGGTGACCGCCTCGGCGAACCGCTTCCGCCCCTCGGCGCTGTAGGGCAGCCGGCCGTC
>NZ_JAEUMN010000105.1 GCF_016793225.1 Phenylobacterium sp. | reverse complement strand
AGCGCCATCTCGAACGACAGGATCGCCGCCAGCGGATTGGCCACGCCCTGGCCGGCGATGTCCGGCGCCGAGCCATGGATCGGCTCGTAGAGGCCGGGCGCGCCGGGGACGCCCAGCGCGGCCGACGGCAGCATGCCGAGGGATCCGGTGAGCTGCGAGGCCGCGTCCGAGAGGATGTCGCCGAACAGGTTGTCGGTGAGCAGGACGTCGAACTGCTTGGGCGCCTTGACGATCTGCATGGCGGCGTTGTCGGCGAGGATGTGGGTGAGCTCGACGTCGGCGTAGTCGCGCCGGTGCAGGTCGGTCACGACCTCGCGCCACAGCAGGCCCGAATCCATGACGTTGGACTTCTCGGCCGAGGCCACCTTGTTGCGGCGGCCGCGGGCGAGCTCGAAGGCCACACGGGCCACCCGTTCGATCTCGGCGGTGGTGTAGACCTGGGTGTCGACGGCCCGCTTGCCGCCGCCGGGCAGGTCCTCGATGAACCGGGGGCTTCCGAAGTAGATGCCGCCGGTCAGCTCGCGCACGATCATCAGGTCCAGGCCCTCGACCACCTCGCGCTTCAGGGTCGAGGCGTCGGCCAGGGGGCCGAAGCAGAGCGCAGGGCGCAGGTTGGCGAACACCTCCATGCCGGCGCGCAGGGCGAGCAGCCCGGCCTCGGGGCGCTTGTCGCGCGGGACGCCCGCCCACTGCGGGCCGCCGACGGCGCCCATCAGCACGGCGCGGGCGGCCTTGGCGGCGGCCAGCGCCTCGTCGGTCAGGGGGGTCCCGTGGGCGTCGTAGCTGCAGCCGCCGAACAGGCGCTCCTCGATCGTCAGGTCCGGCGTCAGCGCCTCGGCCACCCGGCGCACCTGCGCCGTCACCTCGGGCCCGATCCCGTCGCCGGGCAGGAGGAGCAGGTCGGTCATGGGTCGTCCTTTTCTAGGTCGTCATGGCCCGGCTTGTCCGGGCCACCCATTGGGCTGTGAGGGCCAGCCGCAGCATCGCCACGCTTTGCTTCACCTCACAGCCCAATGGGTCCCCCGGACAGGCCGGGGGATGACGCGCGGAGGGCTAAAGTGCGCGTTCGGAGGCGACCTCGTACAGGGTGAGCCTGCGGTCGAAAACCCCGAGCTCGGCGTTGGCGGCGCGCCACGTCTTCATGTGCGGGGCGCGGGCGTGCGCATCGAGCGCGGCCTGGTCGCGCCAGACCTCGAACACGCGGATCAGGCCCGGGTCCTGCACGTCGATCGCGTACGAATAGACAAGGCAGCCGTCCTCGGCGCGGCTGGCGGCCAGCATCGCGTCCTGGTGCGGCCGCAAGGCCGCCGCGTTCTCGGGCGGGACGCGGACGGTTCCGGCGACGACGACGCTCATGCGCCCTCCAGCCAGGGCTGCGCCAGCGCCCGTTTCATCTCGTAGGTGTCGATGTCGCCCGCGGCCTCCAGCGTCTCGCCGATGGCGTCCAGGCCCTTCAGCATCTTGGCCTTGCGCTGGGGATCGATGGTGAAGTGAAACACGGCGCCCGATGGCGACGTCACCGTCTGCGATTCCAGGTCGACGGACACGACGTGGTTGCCGCCCCGCGCCTCGTCCATCAGCTGCTGCACCTCGCCGGCCTTCAGCACCACGGGCAGAAGGCCGTTCTGGAAGCAGTTGTTGTAGAAGATGTCGGCGAAGCTGGTGCTGATCACGCAGCGGATGCCGAAGTCCATCAGCGCCCAGGGGGCGTGCTCGCGCGACGAGCCGCAGCCGAAGTTGTCGCCGGCGATCAGCACGCCCGCGCCCTTGTAGGCCGGCTGGTTCAGCACGAAGTCGGGTTTTTCGCGCCCGTCGCGGTCGAAGCGGTACTCGTAGAACAGGCCCTTCGCCAGGCCCGCGCGCTCGACCGTCTTCAGGAACTGCTTGGGGATGATCTGGTCGGTGTCGATGTTGGCCAGCGGCAGGGGCGCGGCGGGCGCATCGAGGCGGGTGAAGGCTTCCATCAGGCGGTTTCCTGCGTGGTCTGCTGGATCATGATGGTCGGCACGCCCGCGGGGGCGTCGCGGACGGTGAAGACCCTGGTGCCGGGCTTGCGGCCGGTGCGGACCTCGGAGACGTCGAAGCCGGCGGCCGCGATGCGCGCGGCGGCCGCGTCGGGGTCGTCGACCCGCCAGGCGAGGCCGCCCCAGCGGTCGGGCTTGCCCAGCGCCTCCAGGCTGGGCTCGCCGATCCGCGCGCCCATCTCCACCACCGCGTCGCCGCAGCGGAAGAAGAGCTGGCGGGCGTTCCAGGCGGAGTTCTCGCGGTCGAGCCGCAGGTCGAGGCCCAGCTTGGCGCCATAGACGCCGAGCGCCCGGTCGACGTTGCCCGTGGCGACCACGACGTGGTCCAGCTTCGCGATCGCGCCCGGCCCGGCGGGCTCGGACAGCGGCCACGGCTCCCCCTTCGGCGGCGCCATCAGGAGAAGCTGGAGGCCGCCCGTCGCGGCGGCGTCGAGGTTCGACCCCAGCCAGGTCCGCGTGCGCCCGTCGTCGGCGGTGGTGCGCACGGGCGCGGGCGGCGTGGCGCGGATGCCGCGTCGGGTCAGCAGGGCCGCGAAGGACTCGATCGGGTCGGCGGTGAACGCCACGGCCCAGACGCCTTCGCCGCGGGCGTCGAGGTGGGCGCGGATCGCGTCGGCGAAGGGGCCCTCGCCCTCGGGCGAGATGACGTCCAGCGCCATGTTCGGGAACTGGAACCAGGCCTGGCGCACGCCGCCGCCGCGCCCGATCCAGTTGGCCGGGACGCCCAGCATGCGGGCATAGCCGTCGACGGCGGCGTCGAGGTCGCGGACGACGAGAGCGACATGGTCGAGACCGGTGATCACAGGAAATCCCGCACGTCGGCGATGTGGCCGGCGATGGCGGCGGCGGCGGCCATGGCGGGGCTCATCAGGTGGGTGCGGCCGTCGCGGCCCTGGCGGCCCTCGAAGTTGCGGTTCGACGTGGAGGCGCAGCGCTGGCCGGGGGTCAGCTTGTCGGGGTTCATGCCCAGGCACATGGAGCAGCCCGGCTCGCGCCATTCGAAACCGGCGGCCAGGAAGATCTCGTCCAGGCCCTCGGCTTCCGCCTGGGCGCGGACG
>NZ_JAEUMN010000085.1 GCF_016793225.1 Phenylobacterium sp. | reverse complement strand
GGCTCGCCGGGCCGCCAGCTGGGCAGCGGCATGTGACCCCACTCGCCGGCGACGCCGTTGCGGCCCTCGACCAGCCGGCGGTCGACCGTGAAGCCGGCGCCGCAGCCGGTGCCGAGGATGACGGCGAACACCACGTCGTGGCCGGCGCCCGCGCCATCGACCGCCTCGGACAGCGCCAGGCAGTTGGCGTCGTTGGCGTAGCGCACCTGCCGGCCCAGGACGCGGGCCAGATCGGTGGGGAAGGGGCGGCCGTTCAGGATCGTCGAGTTGGAGTTACGCATCGGCCCGGCGGCCGGGGAGGGCGATCCTGGCCCGCCCACGCCGACCCGGTCGACCGTCACGCCGGCCTGGCGCTCGACCTCGGCCACGATGTCACGGACGGCCTCCAGCCGGTCGTCATAGGCCGTGGGCGTGGGGCGGCGGAGGCGGGCGCGGATAAGGCCCTGGGCGTCCAGAGCCGCCGCCTCGATCTTGGTGCCGCCGAAGTCCACGCCGATCCGCATCATCCGGCCTTGATACCTGATTTGTTCCCGTTCGTGGATCGCCGGCGTCAGGCCCGGACGGCCGCCTCGATCGCCTGGCCCAGCTCCGCCCAGTCGTCGATGCGCGGATGGCGGTCGGATGCCGGCGCATAGGGACGCAGGCGCAGGTCGGCGACGTGCTGGAAGGTGGCGGTCGGCGGGGAGTGGTCGGCCACGGAGTCCAGGTTGGGCAGCAGGTCGTCCACGAAGGCGGTCCGGTGCGGCGTCTGGCCGATCAGCGCCGAGGCGATCGGACCCTTCGGCCCAGAGTTCAGGATCAGCGGATGTTCCATCCCGTGCTTGCGCAGCCATTCGGTCCGCAGCCGTTCGGCGTCGGCCGGCGCGTTGGACAGGATCAGGATCTCGGCCGACCTGCCCAGCCGGTTCAGAGCGTCGATCGCGCCGGGCGCCGGCTCCATCAGGTGGCAGTGGCCGCTGAAGAAGGCGTCGAAGTGCCGTTTGCCCTCGGCGATATCGAGATGCTGGGTCTCGCCGGGGCGGTAGATGTTCTGGAACAGCGCAAACCGCTCGATCCGCATCTCGAGCCCGTGCTCGGCCAGGTAGTCGCCGAACCCCTGCATGAACAGGCCAAGGACCTCGTCCACATCGATCAGCACGAGGGGCCGCGCTGTCGACAGACCCAGGGTCTCGAGGCGGGGAGCGGCGATGTCAGGACGATCGGTCACGGTTGATCCAGGTCGGGATAACGAAGTTTAAGGATGTTGGGGCCGATAAGCACGCCAGGGTGGGGCGGGCCTATTGCGGCCGCGTTCCAAGCAGCGTCAGGTCCTCAATGGCCAAGAAGGTCCTCATCGTCGAGGATAACGAGCTGAACATGAAGCTGTTTCATGATCTGCTCGAAGCCCAGGGGTACGAGACCCTCGAGACCCGTGAGGGTCTTGCGGCGCTGTCGCTTGCGCGCGAGCACCGGCCCGACCTGATCCTCATGGACATCCAGCTGCCGGAAATCTCGGGGCTCGAGGTCACCAAGTGGCTGAAGGAAGACGACGATCTGGCCCACATCCCGGTCGTCGCTGTCACCGCCTTCGCCATGAAGGGCGACGAGGAACGGATCCGGGAGGGCGGCTGCGAGGCCTATATCTCCAAGCCCATCTCGGTGACCCACTTTCTCGAAACCATCCGCCGGCTGCTGAACTAGCATGTCCGCGCGCATCCTCGTCGTCGATGACATCGAATCGAACGTGCGCCTGCTCGAGGCCAAGCTGACAGCCGAGTACTACGAGGTGCTGACGGCCAACGACGGCCCGACGGCGCTGGCGGTCGCGGCCTCCGAACTGCCCGACATCGTGCTGCTCGACGTG
The DNA here is from genome assembly GCF_016793225.1 of Phenylobacterium sp. GTDB lineage: Bacteria > Pseudomonadota > Alphaproteobacteria > Caulobacterales > Caulobacteraceae > Phenylobacterium. The sequence goes on along the minus strand of NZ_JAEUMN010000085.1, from coordinate 17,698 downwards.
ATGATGCCCGGCATGGACGGCTTCGACGTCTGCCGCCGGCTCAAGGACGATCCGCTGACCCGCCACGTGCCCGTGGTGCTGGTGACCGCGCTGGACGGCCGCGCCGATCGGGTCGCCGGCCTGGAAGCGGGCGCCGACGACTTCCTGACCAAGCCCATCGACGACGTGATGCTGTTCGCGCGCGTCCGCAGCCTGGTGCGCCTGAAGGCGGTCATCGACGAGCTGCGCGACCGCGAGGCCTCGGGACGCCGCATGGGCGTCATCGCCGGCGCGGCCTCGCGCCTGGGCGGCTCGGGCGGTCGGATCCTGATCGTCGACGACAACCAGCGCCAAGCCCAGCGCGTGGCCGCCGAGCTGGCCGTCGAGCATCGTCCCGTGGTCGAGACCGAGGCCTACAAGGCCGCGCTGACCGCCCGCGGGCCGGTGGACCTGTGCATCGTCAACACCGCCGCCCGGGCCTTCGACGGCCTGCGGTTCGCCGCCGGACTGCGCTCGGACGACGCCACCCGCTCCATCCCCATCCTCGCCGTGACGGACATCGACGACCGGGCGCGCGCCGTGAAGGCGCTGGAGATCGGCGTCAACGACATCCTGGCGCGCCCGGTCGATCCTGGCGAACTGGCCGCCCGCGTGCGCACCCAGATCCGCCGCAAGCGCTACACCGACTATCTGCGCTCGAACCTCGACCACTCGCTGGAGCTGGCGGTGACCGACCAGCTCACCGGCCTGCACAACCGCCGCTACATGCAGGGCCAGCTGGAGGCGCTGATGCGCCGCGCCTGCCGGGGCGGGGAGCCCGTGGCGGTGCTGGTGATCGACATCGACCACTTCAAGAAGGTCAACGACAGCTTCGGCCACGACGTGGGCGACGAGGTGCTGGCCGAGTTCGCCGTGCGGCTGGCGTCGAACGTGCGCGCCATCGACCTGCCCGTTCGCCACGGCGGCGAGGAGTTCGTGGTGGTCATGCCCGACACGGACCTGGAGGACGCCCGCCGGATCGCCGAGCGCATTCGTCTCCACGTGGCCGGCGCGCCGTTCCGCGTCATGGGCGGCGACGAGCTGCTCAGCGTCACGATCTCGATCGGCGTCGCGTCCAGCGGGGACGCCAACGACACGCCCAGCGCCCTCATCAAGCGCGCGGACGAGGCGGTCTACGAGGCCAAGTCGGCCGGCCGCAACCGCGTGATCGCCCGCGCGGCCTGACATCCGTCCGCCTCACCGGCCGTAGATCCACTCCGTCAGCATCATCCGCGGGCTCGCGCCGGCGTTGGGCATGGTGGCGTGCAGCAGGTGCGGGTCCATGAACCAGGCGTCCCCGGCGCGGCCGGCCATCTCGCACACCCGCACCGGCACACCCTCGGCCTCGCCCCAGCCGTCCATGAAGCGGGCCCGGCGGTCCGGGCCGTCGGGGCGGCCGAAGAGGGCGGCGAACCAGGGCGACCGCGCCGCCAGGCGCGCCCGGGCCTCGCCGGAACGGAACTCGCGACCCTCTGCCGCCGCGAGCGCGCGCAGGACCCGGTGGGACCCGGCGACGTAGCCGGTCGCCCCGCCGCCCGCCGGGTGGTCGGCCAGCAGGACGAACACGCGCGCCACGGCCGGGGCCTTCGCCGAGACCGCGAGGTCCAGGTGCCAGTTCCTGTGCGGGACGTCCCAGCGGTCGGCGAAGCCCGGAAGGGTGACCAGCGGCAGGCCCCAGCGATCGGGAGGGGTCCAGCCGCCGGCCCCGAGGAACTGGTCCAGCACCGCGCGGACCGCGGGGCTGGCGAGGGCCGCCAACTCGTCGGTGCGCGCCGCCAGCTGCGCCGGATGGGGAACCCTCCAGGTCGACGGCCGGTCGCGGAATATGCCGTGACCGACGCGAAGGCGCCGCCAGACCACCTCCGAGAGGGCGGCGACGTCTTCGGGGGCCACCGCAGCCGGCAGGTGGGCGACGCCTTCCGAAGCGTAGCGGTCGAGCTGGTCCGGGGAGAGGCCGGGATGCTCCATGGGAGGCTCCAGAACGAAAGCGCCCCGCGGTGAATGGGCGTCGCGGCCGGCCGGCCGTTCCACCTATTCACCGCGGGGCGTCCCCACGGCGACCCCGCAAGGCGCGGGTGGTCCCGATCACGCTCGGTCCGTAGTCGCCTGTTGTCAAGCCGGCTGCGGACGGTGACACTCTCGGCTAGGCTGGCGGCAGAGGTCGGGGGACCGGAACATGCTTCGCTTGGCAAGCTTCATGGCGATCGCTGTCGGCGCGCTGCTCATGGCGGGGCAGGTCGCGCGCAACTTCGACAACCTCGAGAACTGGCTCACCTGGGGCGTCGACGTGGCGGCGGGCCTGGTGCTGGTGATCGGCGGCTATCGGGCGCTGCGCCGGGGCTCGGACCGTTCGCTGGCGGCCGCCTGGGGCATCGCCGTCGGCCTGTTCAGCTCGGCGCTGGCCACCCACGTCCAGGCCTGGAGCAGCGCCGATCCGCTGGGGGGCTACTACGCCGCCGAGCGGCAGCTGGTGATCATCCTGGCCGGGCTGGTCGCCGTCGCGGCGGCGGGCGTGACGATGAGCCTTCTGGGCCGCAAGCGGGCCTGAAACATACGGGCCTGAAACGCGAAACGCCCGGCGGTGAGGCCGGGCGTTCCGTCTACCGGTTCAGGGTCGGCGATCCTACTTGATCTTGCCTTCGCGGAATTCGACGTGCTTGCGCACCACCGGGTCGTACTTCTTGAGCACGAGCTTGTCGGTCTTGGTGCGGGCGTTCTTCTTGGCCACGTAGAAGTAGCCGGTGTCGGCCGTCGAATTCAGGCGGATCTTGATGGAGGCGGGCTTCGCCATGGGTCTAGTCCTCGGGCGGGGCCAAACGGATACGCACCGCCGGCGGGTGTTCAGGAGGCGCGGAAAATACGAATCCGCGCCGTGAAGTCAACCGTGCGCGGCTAGAGCGCCACCGGCCGCATGCCGCCTTCGTTGGTCTTGTAGCGCAGGAACGGCTTCGGGCGGTTGGGGTCGTCCATGCGGGCGACCGCTTCCTTGATCATGATCCGGGTCACGGCCGGCAGCGGCAGGGCCATCGCCTCGTCGAAGTCGACCCAGGCGATCTCATCCAGCTCGCCGCAGTCGCCCTGGCGGTCCAGGCTGGTGAGGCGCTCGGCGTCAGCCGTCAGGAACCAGGTGTCGAAGCGCTTGCCGACGGACGGCGGCGTGATCGCGCGGGCCACGACGTCCATGGCGTCGAGGTCGGGCAGCATGCCCTGGGCGACGAAGTCCTTCCACGGCCCCGTCCCGCGCGCCTCGCCGGGACGCGCCAGCAGCAGCCCGGCCTCTTCCCAGGTCTCGCGGACCGCCGCCAGGGCCAGGGCGCGGCCCTTGCCGACGGGGAGGTACTTGTCGAACAGGCCGTGCACGTCGGTGCGCAGGTCGGTGGCGTAGGGCGCCCGGTAGTCGGCGCGGTCGATCCGTCCGCCCGGGAACACCCAGCGATCGGGCATGAAGCTGTGGCCGCCGTGGCGGCGGCCCATCAGCACCCGCGGCTTCTTCGCGTCGCGGCGGATGATCATCACCGTGGCGGCGTTCTTCGGACGCACGGCGCGCTGGCCGGCGATGCGGGGCGGGCCTTCCGGCTTGTGGACGATGGTGGCGCTCTCGGACATGCGAACAACTGTATGACTTGCGGCGGACCGGAGGAAAGGGCGCCCTTGCGGAACGCGGCTCAACGCCGCTTGCCGCCCATCTTCTTCTTGCGTCCGGTGCGGATGCCCGGGGGACGGCCCGGGCGGGGCCTGGGCGGTCCCCCGCCTCGGCCGCGCACGCCGAGTCGCGGTCGCGGCATCGAGTCGTCGGGCGGGGCGGGGTCGCTCAGCATCTCGAAGACCAGCCCGCCGGTGATGGGCGTCGCTTCGCGGAGCCGCACCTGGACCGACATGCCCAGCGGCCAGCGCGCCCCGGTCCGCTCGCCCACGAGCGCGTGGGTCCGGTCGTCGTGGACGAAGTACTCGCCGCCCAGGGTGCTGACGGGGACGAGGCCGTCTGCGCCCGTCTCGGCCAGGCGCACGAAAAGGCCGAAGCGGGTGACGCCCGTGATCTTGCCGTCGAACTCCGCGCCCACCCGGTCGGCGAGGAACGCGGCCACGTAGCGGTCGGTCGCATCGCGCTCCGCCGCCATGGCGCGCCGCTCGGCGAAGGAGATCAGCTCGGCGGTGTCCTTCATCTTGGCGATGTCGAACTCCGACAGGCCGTCGCTCCCGAGCTTCAGCGCGGTCACCAGGGCGCGATGCACGATCAGGTCGGCGTAGCGGCGGATGGGCGAGGTGAAGTGCGCGTACTTCGTCAGGTTCAGCCCGTAGTGGCCGATGTTCTCGCTGGAATAGACCGCCTGCATCTGCGTGCGCAGGACCACCTCGTTGACGATGTCGGCGTGCGGCCCGTCGCGGGTCTCGTCCAGGAGACGGTTGAACCGCTCGGTGCGCGGCGCCTCGCCCTTGGTCCAGGGCATCCCGATGGAGCCCAGGAAGTCGCCCAGCGCCTGCAGCTTCTCCGGGCTCGGCTGGTCGTGGATGCGGTAGATCAGCGGCGTCCGCTTCTCCTCCAGCGTCTCGGCGGCGCAGACGTTGGCCTGGATCATGAACTCCTCGATCAGCCGGTTCGCGTCGAGCGTGGCGCGCGGCGTGATCGCCGCGATCTCGCCCTCCCGGCTGATGGCGATCTTGCGCTCGAGGCTCTCGATGGCGAGGGGCGAACGGGCGTCGCGGCCCTTCTTCAGGCAGGCGTAGGCGGCCCAGAGCGGCTTCAGGACGGGCTCCAGCAGCGGGCCGGTCTTGTCGTCGGGCGCTCCGTCGATGGCGGCCTGCGCCTGTTCGTAAGCCAGTTTCGCCGCCGAGCGCATCAGTCCGCGGACGAAGCGGTGGTTGCGCTTGCGGCCGTCCGCCCCGAACACCATGCGCACCGCCAGGCAGGCGCGGTTCTCGCCTTCGCGCAGCGAGCAGAGGCCGTTCGAGAGCCGTTCGGGGAGCATCGGCTCCACGCGGTCGGGGAAGTAGGCGCTGTTGCCCTTGTCGCGGGCGATGCGGTCGAGCTCGGAGCCGGGGCGGACGTAGGCGGCCACGTCGGCGATGGCCACCCAGCAGACCCAGCCGCCAGGGTTCTTGGGGTCGTCGTCCGGGTGCGCGTAGACCGCGTCGTCGTGGTCGCGGGCGTCCAGCGGATCGATGGTGATCAGCGGCACGTCGCGCAGGTCCTCGCGGCCGGCGAGGGTGGGCGCCTCGGCCGCCTCGGCCTCGGCTTCGGCCCCCTCGGAGAAGCCCGTGGGCACGCCGTGCGCGTGGATCGCGATGAGGGAGTAGGCGCGCGGGTCGTCCTCGCGGCCCACGGTCTCCAGCAGCTTGCCGCGCTTGGGTCCGTAGCGGGGCCCGTGCGGCTCGACCTGCGCCACCACGAGGTCGCCGTCCCGCACGTCCTCGCCCTCGGGCAGGACCAGGGTGTCCTTGGACCGGCGATCCACCGGCTCGACGCGGATTTCCCGACGCGACTTGCGCACGACGCCGAGGATCCGGTGGGCGCTCTGGCCCAGGCGCTTGATGAGTCGCGCCTCGAACTCGCCGTTCTCCAGGGGCACGAACCGCACGAGGACCCGGTCGCCCAGGCCGGGCGCCGAGCCCTTCACGTCGGCGCCGGGCGCCAGCGGCACGAGGGGCGCGTCCTCGCCGCGGACGAGCCTGACCAGAAGGTCGCCGTCGGTGTCGCGCTCGACCACGTCGGCCACGCCCACCTCCGGCAGGGCGCCGGCCTCGGCAAGTCCGCGGCGGCCGCGCTTGCCCAGCGTTCCGTCGTCCTGCAGCTGGTTCAGCATGTGCCGCAGCGCCCGGCGGTCCTCGCCCTTCAGGCCGAACGCCCGGGCGATCGCGGCCTTGTCGGTCTCGCCGCTCTCCCGGATGAACTTCAGCAGGGTTTCGCGGTCGGGAAGGCCCTTGGCAAAGCGGGCCGACTTCGGTGTCTTCGGGGGAGCCATCGGTCGTGCTTAGCACCTTCGGCGTGACGGAGGACCATCAGATGCTCACCGGAACGCACCGGTTCCCCAGACAGGACCAGATCACCTACGGGCGGCCGGCGGCGGAGGTCGCGCAGGAACTCGCCAGGGCGTGGGGCTGTTCGCGGCTGCTCGTGACCACGACCCGTTCGCTGGCCGACGGGCCGGCCCGGGCGTTCGCCGCCGAACTGGGCGAACTCTGCGTCGGCGTCTTCGCCGGCGTCGGCGCGCATTCGCCGCGGGAGGGCGTGATCGCCGGCGCGGCCGAGGCCCGGCGGACCGGCGCGGACCTGCTGGTGGCCCTGGGCGGCGGCTCGGTGATCGATGCGACCAAGGTTATCCAGCTCGCTCTGTGGGCCGACGTCGTCGACGCCCAGGCCCTGGACGCCTACCGCGCCGGGCGGGGGCCCGGCCGCGTGGACGTCTCGAAGATTCCGGCCGGCGTGCGGATGATCGCCATCCCGACCACCCTGTCGGCGGCCGAGTTCACCCCGTTCGCCGGGGTCACCGATGTCGCCCGCCGCGCGAAGGAGGGCTACACCCACCCGCTGCTCGCGCCGCGCGCCGTGATCTTGGACCCGGCGGTGACGCTGGCGACGCCGGGGCAGCTCTGGTTCTCCACCGGCATGAAGGCGGTCGACCACGCGGTGGAGCAGCTCTGCAATCCGCAGCGTGCGCCGTACGCCGACGCCCTGGCCGCCGACGGCCTGGCGCGGCTGGCCCAGGGGCTCCTGGCCACGAAGGCCGCGCCCCAGGACCTGGAAGCCCGGCTGCAGTGCCAGTTCGGCATGTGGCACGCGATCGCAGGCGTCGGCTCGGGCCGAGGCATGGGACCCAGCCACGCGCTCGGCCACACCCTGGGCGGAACCTACGGCGTGCCGCACGGGATCACCTCGTGCGTGATCCTGCCGGCGGTCCTGGCGTGGACGGCTCCTGCGGCCGGCGCGCAGCAGGCGCTGGTGGCGCGGGCGCTCGGGTCGGCGTCCGCTGCGGAGGGCGTCGGCGCGCTCGTGCGCAGGCTGGGCCTGCCTGCCGATCTCAAGAGCGCCGGCGTCGGCCGCGAGTCGTTCCAGGCCATCGCCGAGCACACGATGCACGACAACGGGGTGCGAACGAGCCCGAGGCCCATCGCGGGCCCGGAGGACCTTGTGGAGATCCTCGAAATGGCGGCCGGCTGATGCTGCTGAAGATGGCGCAGCTGGAGGCGATCCGGCGCGGCGAGCTGAGCGTCGTCCTGCGGCGCTGGAGGCGGCCGACCGTGCGGTCGGGTGGGACGCTGAACACCGCGCTGGGCCAGCTGGCGATCGACCAGGTGGAGGCGGTCGAGGCGGTGACGGACGCCGACGCCGTGTCCGCCGGCTATCCCTCGGCGGCCGCCGCCTGCTCGGAACTGGCGGGGGAGGGCACCCTCTACCGGATCCGCGTCCGGTTCCTGGGCGCCGACCCGCGCGCCGCCTTGCGGGAAGACACCGACCTCACCGGCGTCCTGGCGGCGCTCCGGCGGCTGGACGCGCGCGGCCCCTGGACTGCCCGCGTGCTCGACCTGATCGCGGAGCACCCCGCCCGCCGCGCCGGCGACCTCGCGGCGATGCTCGGGCGCGAGACGCTTCCCTTCAAGCAGGACGTGCGCAAGCTGAAGGCCCTGGGCCTCACCGAGAGCCTCGAGGTCGGCTACCGCCTGTCGCCGCGCGGTCAGGCCGTGAGGAAGGCGATGATGGCCGGATAGGCGGCGCGATCCTGGATCATGAAGAGGTGGCCGCCCTCGAACCAGCGGAGCTCGGCGCCAGGGATGCGCGCCGCCATCCGTTCCTGCGTCGCGGGCAGGGCGATGCCGTCGTAGCGCCCCGCGGCGATCAGGACGGGGCAGTCGATCTGCGGCAGGCGATCCCAGGTGTCATGGTGCGAGCGGGCCTCCAGCTGGTTCCACGCGCCCTCGGCCCGGCCGGGCTCCCCGGCGTAGGGATCGGCCGCGGCGAGCTGGACGAAGCGCTCGTAGTCCTCGGGATTCGCCTTCTGCCAGGCCGCGTCCCGGCGCGTGTCGCTGATGGGCATGAGGTGGCGGGCGCGTTCCTCGCCCTTCAGGTGCTCGATCTCGTGGAAGGGGAACGAGGCCCCGCCCGCGCCCCCCGGTGATGTGCAGGCCAGCACCAGCCGGCGCACCCGGCGCGGATGCCGGAGCACCAGCTCCTGCGCCACCATGCCCCCGAAGGACACTCCGACGACGAGGGCGTCGTCCCAGCCCTGGTCGGCCATCAGCGCGGCCGCGTCGTCGGCGTACTGCGCCATGGTGTAGGGCCCCTCGGGCTTGCCGGTGCGCCCCAGGCCGCGCTGGTCATAGGCGAGGAGGTCGAACGCCTTGGCCAGCGGCGAGGCGAAGACGTTCGGCTGCACCCGCAGGTCGCCGCCCGTCCCAGAGATGAACAGCAGCGGCGGCCCGGAACCGGCGCGTTCGTAATAGAAGCTCAGACCGTCAAGGGTGGCGTTCGGCATGGAAGCAGCCTAGCGGCCTTCTGCACCGCTCGTCATCCCGCCGTCGCGCGCGCGTCGCGGCGCGAGGACTTATGCGGATTTCGACGCTCCGCGGACCGACAGCGACCCGCTGTCCGATCCTGCGTCGTTGCTGTGCGCAACATCCGCCATCACTTCCCAGGTGTTCCACTCCTCCCGAATCTTCCCACCCCTGATCACAGCAAGGTTGATACCGATCATGCTCATCGGCTCGCCCGTTTCACGGTTGCGCACACGCGCAATCATGCGGCTCGCAACCTTGTCGCCGTCGACGAACTGGTCTTCGACGGTGAAGGAGTCCGGCGAATAGTCGAACAGCTGGTGGAAGTTGAGGATGCTCTGCCGAAACTCCGCCCAGTCACGATCGCCGGCGGCGGTGTGTCCGACATAGTCTGGGGCCACGAGGGCTTCGAGTGCGTCCACATCGGCTGTCGCATAGAGTTCCACCAGTCGCCGGAACACAGCCTTCTTGGCCTCCGGTGTCTCGCCCATTGCGTCATCGCCCATCCGTTGCCCCCTCAGTAGAGTCACCCAACCCGCAAGCGCCGATTCCTGGACCAAGCCTGGGATGATCACGACGTACTCGCGCCGCGACTTCGACTGATCGGCCCCGCCTAGAAGGGCGCCTCGTCGTCGTCGATCGCGCTCGCCTTGGCTTTGGGCGCGGCCTTCTTCTTGGCGGCCGCCTTCTTGGCCGGCTTCTTCGCGGCCTTCGCGCCGTCCTCGGTCTTGGCGGCCGCGGCCCGCGCCGGCTTCTTGCCCTTCTTGCCGCCGCCCTTGGCCTCGCGCTCGGCGATCAGCGCCACCGCCTGCTCCATCGTCACCGAGAGCGGATCGGCGCCCCGCGGGACGTTGGCGTTGGTGGAGCCGTGCTTGATGTACGGGCCGTAGCGGCCTGAGAGCACCCGGACCGGCTGGCCATCGACCGGGTGGGGCCCCAGCTCCTTCAGCGCGGCGGCCTCGGCCCCGCCGCGGCGCCCGGCGCGCTTGGTGGCGATCAGGTCGACGGCGCGGTTCACCCCCACCTCGAACACCTCGTCCACGGTCGGCAGGTTGGCGTAGACGCCCTCGTGCAGCACGAAGGGGCCGAAGCGGCCGATGCCGGCCAGGATCGGCTTGCCGTCCTCCGGGTGCATTCCGACCTCCCGGGGCAGGCGCAGAAGGCGCAGGGCCTTCTCCAGGTCCATGTCGGGGGCGCTCCAGCCCTTGGGCAGGCTGGCCCGCTTGGGCTTCTCGCCCGACCCGAGCTGGACGTAGACGCCGAAGCGGCCGGTCTTGAGGTAGACGGTTTCGCCCGTCACCGGGTCGACGCCCAGTTCGCGGTCGCCCGCGGCGGCGTCCTCGCCCTCGGCCTGCACGCCGATCGGCCGCGTGTAGCGGCACTCCGGATAGTTGGAGCAGCCCAGGAAGGGACCGTAGCGGCTGGACTTCAGCGCCATCCGGCCCGTGCCGCAGGTCGGGCAGGCGCGCGGGTCGGACCCGTCGGGCTTGTCCGGGAACAGGTGCGGGCCCAGCACGCGGTCGAGCGCGGTGAGGACGTCGCTGATCTTCAGGTCGGCCGTCTCGCCGATCTTGGCGTTGAACTCGGTCCAGAACTCGCGGAGGAGGACCTTCCAGTCGAGCTCGCCGGCCGAGACCAGGTCGAGGCGCTCCTCGAGGCCGGCGGTGAAGTCGTACTCGACGTAGCGCTCGAAGAACTCGCCCAGGAAGGCGATGAGCATCCGGCCCTGGTCCTCGGGCACGAACCGCTGCTTCTCCATCCGCACATAGGCGCGGTCGCGCAGCACCGTCAGGATCGAGGCGTAGGTCGAGGGCCGGCCGATGCCCAGCTCCTCCATCTTCTTCACCAGGCTGGCTTCGGAGTAGCGCGGCGGCGGTTCGGTGAAATGCTGGTCGGCCTTGGCCGAGCGGACCTTGGCCTCGGCGCCCTCGGCCACCTGCGGCAGCCGGCCGCCTTCCTCGTCCTCGGGGTCGTCGCGGCCTTCCTCGTAGACGGCCAGGTAGCCCGGGAAGGTCACCACGCGGCCCGTGGCGCGCAGGCCCGTCTGGCCGTCGGCGCTTTCGAGGTTGATGTTGGTGTCCTCGATCCGGGCCGCCTCCATCTGCGAGGCGATCATGCGCTTCCAGATCAGCTCGTAGAGACGGCCCAGGTCGCCCTCGAGGCGCAGCTTGCCCGGGTTGCGAGCGAGACTGGTCGGGCGGATCGCCTCGTGCGCCTCCTGGGCGTTCTTGGCCTTGGTGGAGTAGAACCGCGGCTTCTCGGGCACATATTCCTTGCCGTAGAGCCCGCCGATGACGGCGCGCGCCTCGTCCAGCGCCTCGGGGGCCGTCTGGACGCCGTCGGTCCGCATGTAGGTGATCAGGCCCACGGTCTCGCCGCCGATGTCGACGCCCTCGTAGAGCTTCTGCGCCGTCTGCATCGTGCGCTGGGCGTTGAAGCCGAGCTTGCGGGCGGCCTCCTGCTGCAGGGTCGAGGTGGTGAAGGGCGGGGGCGGGGAGCGGCGGCCGGGCTTACGCTCGACCGAGGCCACCTTGAACGTCGCGGCCTTGACCGCGTCGCGCGCGGCGAAGGCGCTGGCCTCGTTGGCGAGGTCGAACTTCGTCAGGCGCTTGCCCTGGTGCTTGACGAGGCGGGCGGTGAAGGGGTCGCCGCCGGCGGCGACCTCGGCCTCGACCGTCCAGTATTCCTGGCTCTTGAACCGCTCGATCTCCAGCTCGCGCTCGACGACGAGGCGCAGGGCCACCGACTGCACGCGGCCGGCCGAGCGTGCGCCGGGCAGCTTGCGCCACAGCACCGGCGAGAGCGTGAAGCCGACGAGGTAGTCCAGGGCGCGGCGGGCGAGGTAGGCCTCGACCAGCTCCATGTCGATGTCGCGCGGGTTGGCCATCGCCTCGGTGACGGCCGACTTGGTGATGGCGTTGAAGACCACCCGCTGCACCTCGGCGCCCTTGATGGCCCGCTTCTTCTGCAGCACCTCCAGCACGTGCCAGCTGATGGCCTCGCCCTCGCGGTCGGGGTCGGTGGCCAGGATCAGCTTGTCCGCGCCCTTGGCGGCCTCGGCGATCTCCGAGAGGCGCTTGGCCGCCTTGCCGTCCACTTCCCAGGACATGTCGAAGTCCTGGTCCGGGCGCACCGAGCCGTCCTTCGCGGGCAGGTCGCGGACGTGGCCGTAGCTGGCCAGCACCTTGTAGTCCGAGCCCAGGTACTTGTTGATGGTCTTGGCCTTGGCCGGGCTCTCGACGATGACGACGTTCATTTAGGCGTGGCTGTCCCTGCGAAGGCGCGGAAGGTGGGGGCGCTCCCTGCGGCGTGTCAACGGCGCGGATTCACGCCGCCCCGGCGAGCCCCCTTAGGGGGCTCCGATATGTCCGTTTCCCGTGGCGGCGTGCACCGTGCGCCGGCCAGCCTGGGAACAGGACGCCATACCGACCAGTTGGTACGCTCATGAGCGCCTCGCTATCGTCGTCTCGTGACCGGCTGGCCGGAGCTGTCGTGGATCTCGTCCGGACCAAGGGCTACGCGGCCACGCGGGTGGAGGACATCTGCGCCGCCGCCGGGGTCAGCAAAGGCAGCTTCTTCCACCATTTCGCCAGCAAGGAAGACGCGGCGGAGGCGGCCGCGGCCCAATGGGCGACGCATGTGGAGACGCTCTTCGGCGCCGCGCCGTTCAGGGCGCATCCCGACCCGCTCCAGCGGTTGCTGGGCTACGTCGACTTTCGGATGTCCATCCTCTCGACACCCGTGATCGGCTGCGGCTGTTTCGCAGCGACCCTGGTGCAGGAGGTCCACCAGACCCATCCGCGCCTCACGGCGGCGGCGGCGGTGGCGATCGACGCTCATGGCGAAGACCTCGCGGCGTTGGCGGCCGAGGCGCTGGCCTCGCGGGGGATCACGACCGAATGGTCGGCGCAGAGCCTGGCCGACCACGTTCAGGCGGTCGTGCAGGGCGGCCTGATCCTCGCGAAGGCCGCGGGGGATCCCGAGCCGGCCCGCCGCGCCCTGGCTCACCTGCGCCGCTACCTCGAGCAGATCTTCGAGTCCTCAGTCCCCAGGAGTCCCCTATGAACGCCATCTCACCCGACCTGCCGCCGGCCGAACAGCTCGCGCGCGACAATCCTGTCCGGATCCCCGGCGAGAGCGCCGAGTACCGCAAGGCAAGGACCGCGCTGCTCGCGGAGGAGATCGAGCTTCGCCGACACATCGAGCGCGTGGCCCAGATGCGGCGGGCGCTGCCGCCCGGCGCGGAGGTTGCGGACAGCTATCGCTTCGTCGGCGAAGACGGCCTGGAGACGGATCTGGCCGGTCTGTTCGGCCCCCACGACACGCTGGTGACCTACAGCTACATGTTCGGCCCTCAGCGCGAGCGTCCTTGTCCGATGTGCACCAGCCTGCTCGATGCCTGGGACGGGAACGCCGGCTCCGCCGGGCGCCAGATCTCGCTGGCGGTGGTCGCGCGGTCGCCCATCGAGCGCCTCAGGGCCTGGAAAGCGCAGCGGGGCTGGCGCGACCTGCGGCTCTACCAGGACCTGGACGGGGCGTTCTCGCGGGCCTGGTTCGCGCTCCTGCCCGGCGGCGAGGAGGTTCCGGCCATGAACGTCTTCACCCGTCGGGACGGCGATCTGCGCCACTTCTGGTCAGGGGAGATGACGGGGCAGACGGCCGATCCCGGCCAGGACCCCCGCGGCGCGCCCGACCCGGCTCCGCTGTGGGCGATCCTCGACATGACGCCCGGCGGCCGGCCCCCGACCTGGTATCCGGGCCTCGACGACCGCGCCTGACCTCAGGTCGTCGCGACCATGCCGCCGGGCAGCAGTTCGGCGCGGCCGGCGAGCGAAAGCTCCATCAGGGCAGCGAACACCAGGGGCGCCGGCGCGCCCGTCGCGCGCACCAGCTCGTCCCGGCTGACCGGCGTGGGGGACAGAAGCGCCGCGAGCCGTTCCCGCAGCGCGTCGTCCGGTTCGCAGGAGGGGCCGCGGAAGGCGGCGCGCTCGGGCTCCCTGAAGCCTCGGAGGCCCTCCAGGGCGCGCAGGACGTCGTCCACCCCTTCGCAGAGCGCCGCGCCTTGGCGGATCAGGTCGTTGGTTCCCTTGGCGCGGGGGTCGAGCGGCGAGCCGGGAACGGCCAGCACCTCGCGTCCCTGCTCGTTGGCGAGGCGCGCGGTGATCAGGGAGCCCGATCGGAACTCGGCCTCGACGACCACGACGGCGCGCGCGAGGCCGGCGATGATCCGGTTGCGGCGCGGGAAGTCGCGTGCCACGGCGGTGCGGCCCGGCTCGCTCTCCGAAACGATGCAGCCCTGCTCGACGAGGCGTTCGTAGAGTCCCCGATGTTCGGGCGGGTAGACGTCGTCCACGCCGCCCCCCAGGACGGCGACGGCGCCGGTGGGGAGGGAGCCCTCGTGCGCGGCGGCGTCGATGCCGCGGGCCATGCCTGAGACGACGACGCAGCCGGCCTGTCCGAGATCGGCGGCGAGCCCGCGGGCGAACCGCTGGCCCGCCGCCGAGGCGACGCGGGCGCCGACGATGGCCACCGTCCGCCGGTCGAGGATCGACGGGTCGCCGCGCGTCCAGATCAGCGGCGGCGGCGGGTCCAGGGCGGCCAGGGCCGGCGGGAAGTCGGGTTCGCACGCGGCGATCATGCGCGCGCCGAGCGCCTCGCCGGCCGCCAGTTCGGCCTCGGCTTCGGTGGCGGCCGGGATCCGCAGGCCGCTCCGTCCCCCGCGCCGCGCCAGGTCGGGGAGGGCGGCCAACGCGATCGCGGGCTCGCCGTAGCGGGTGATGAGCTGATCGAACGTCACCGGGCCCACGTTCTCGGTGCGGGCCAGCCGCAGCCAGTCGCGGCGTTGGGCGTCGGTGAGCGTGCGGATCACCCCTCGGTCATCTCCGGGGCGGCCTTGCCGGCGCCGATACGGGGCTCCTGTCCCTTTAGCAGGCGGCGGATGTTCTCGATGTGTCGCACGTACACCAGCAGCGCCATGAAGAGGGCCAGCAGCGCGATCGGCTTCGGCCGTCCCAGCGCCAAGGCGAGCGCCGGCGCCAGGGCCACGGCCACGAGCGCCGCCAGCGACGAGATCCGGAACAGGAAGGCCGTGATCAGCCAGGCGGCCGCGGCCGCAAGGCCCACCGGCCAGGCCGCGGCGAGCAGCGTCCCGAAGAAAGTGGCGACCCCCTTGCCGCCCCTGAACCCCAGCCAGACGGGAAACAGGTGGCCCAGGAAGGCCGCGCCGGCGGCGAGCGATGTCAGCACCGCCTGCTGCTCGACCGTTCCGCCGCGGGTGGCCAGCCATGCCAGCAGGACCGCGACCGCGCCCTTGCCGCCGTCGCCCAGCAGCGTGATCAGCGCCAGGTCGCGCCGGCCCGTCCGCAGGACGTTGGTCGCCCCGATGTTGCCGGACCCCACCTTGCGCAGGTCGCCGGCGCCGCCCAACCGCGTGGCGATCACGCCGAAGGGGATTGATCCCAGCACGTAGCCGCCGGCCACGGCCGCGCCGATCTCCAATGGTCCCAGGACTTGCGACATGACGGCCCCCCCTTGTTCGCCGAACCGTCCTAACGCGCGCCGCGCTGTTCGTCTCCCCGCCCCAGCAAAGGGGAACTAATGGTGAACGTCAAGCTTCCGTTGTCTGTCGCGCCCTGCTAGGCGAACTCGCGGGGAGCGGGAGAAGAAGTATGCGGCTGGAGGGACGGTCCGTACCCGACCGGCCCGGCGAAATCCGGGCGTGCCTGGTCGTGCGCAACGAGATGCTGCGGCTGCAGTCCGTGCTCGACCACCATCGCGCCCTCGGCGTGGATCGGTTCCTGGTCATCGACGACGGCTCGACGGACGGGACTCGGGCGTTCGTGGCCGCCCAGCCGGACGCCCACCTTCTGACGGGCGAGGGCAGGTTCGCCGCACGCAGGCTCGGCTGGGTGAACGCCGTCCTGGACGCCTACTGCGATGGCCACTGGACGCTGACGGTGGACGCCGACGAGCAGTTCGTCTTCCCCGCCTTCGACCGCGTCGGGTTGCGCCAGCTGTGCCGGTTTCTCGACGGGCAGGGGGCCGAGGGGCTGCTGGCGCTGATGCTCGACATGTTCGGCGGCGGCGACGTGCGCGAGGCGGTCCACACGCCCGGAGACCCCCTCGTGGAGACCTGCCCATGGTTCGATCCGGGACCCTACCACGCGGTGCGCGCCGGCCCGTTCCCGCACGTGCAGTTCCACGGGGGCCCCCGGGCGCGGCTGTTCGACTTCACGGCCTACCAGCCCCGCCCGCCGGTGCTCAGCAAGGTTCCGCTGGTGAAGTGGCGGCGCGGCCGCCGCTACCTCATGGCGACGCATGCGATCACGCCGCTGTCGCTGCCGCCGATGCTGGCGGCGCTCCTTCATTTCAAGTTCCTCAGCGACTTCCCCGAGCGCGTCGCGGTCGCGATCGACGAAGGGCAGCACTACGGGGGCTCGCGGGAGTACCGCGCCTATCGCGACGGCCTCGGGGCGGACGGAGGTCTCGTCCTGAGGGACGAACGCTCGCTTCGCTACCGGGGCCCGGACCAGCTCCTGGCCCACGACATCATCCAGGCGAGCGAGGCCTACCTCGACTTCGTCGCCGGGGTTCAGGCGGCGTAGACCGTCCGGCCGTCCACCAGCGTGCGCAGGACCTTGCCCTGCAGCCGCCGCCCGTCGAACGGCGAGTTCTTCGACTTCGAGACGAGCTTGTCGGCGTCGATGTGGACCGGCGTATCCAGGCTGGCGAGCACCAGGTCTGCCGGGGCGCCCTTGGCGATGCGCCCCGCCGGGAGACCCAGCAGGTCTGCGGGGGCCGCGGTGACCGTGCGGATCAGGTCGATGAGCGGGATGCGGCCCTCGTGGTGGAAGGCCAGCAGCGCGGCCAGCAGCGTCTGCAGGCCCACGGCGCCGGGCGCGGCTTCGTCGTAGGGCAGGCGCTTGTCCTCGGCGGGCGCGGGCGCGTGCGCCGAGACGATCACCTGGATCAGGCCCGAGGCCACCGCGTCGATCACCGCCTGCCGGTCGTCCTCCGAACGCAGCGGGGGGTCCAGCTTGCAGAAGGTGCGGTAGTCGCCGATGTCGAGCTCGTTGAAGGACAGGTGGTTGATCGAGGTGGTCGCGGTCACCGGCAGGCCGCGGTCCAGCCCGCGCCGCAGGCTGTCCAGCGCCGCGGCGGTGGTCACCTGGTCCACGATGAGCTGTGCGCCGGTGAGTTCGACGAGCGCCAGGTCGCGCTCCAGCATGATCTTCTCGGCCACCGCCGGGACCGACGGCAGTCCCATGCGGGCGGCGAACTCGCCCTCGCTGGCCGCGGCGCCCGCCGAAAGCCACGGGTCCGCCGGCCGGTGGGCCACGGGCACGCCGAACGCCTTGGCGTAGCTGAGGACGCGGCGCAGCACCTTGGAATCGACGATGGGGCGGTCGGCGTCGGTCACATAGAGGCAGCCGGCCTCGTGCATCAGGCCGATCTCGGCCATGCGCTGGCCTTCGCAGCCCTTGGTGGCCGCGCCGGCGGGGTAGACGTTGATCAGCTCGATGTCGCGCGTGCGGCGGAGGATGAAGTCCACCACCGCCGGCTCGTCCATCACGGGATGGGTGTCGGGCTGGACGACGATCGTGGTGACCCCGCCGGCGGCCGCGGCGAGCGCGGCCGACTTCAGGGTCTCCTTGGGCTCGGCGCCGGGCTCGCCCGTCTTGACCCGCAGGTCGATCAACCCGGGGATGAGCAGCGCGCCCTGCGCGTCCACGACCTCGACGTCGGCGGAGAGGGCGCCGGGGTCTGGCCGGCGCACGACGTCGGCGACCACGCCCTCGGTCACGAGCACCGCGCCGGGCCCGTCGTACCCGCTCGCGGGATCCACCAGCCGCGCGTTCGTGAAGGCGAGGGGCCGGCTCACCGGTCGTTCTCCAGCCGGGCGGCCAGCGAGGTCAGGACGGCCATCCGCGCGGCCACCCCCATCTCCACCTGATCCTGGATGAGGCTCACCGAGAGGTCGTCGGCGACGTCGGAATCGATCTCGACGCCACGGTTCATCGGGCCCGGGTGCATCACCCGCACGTGCGGCGCGGCGAAGGCCAGCTTCTCGCGGTCGAGGCCGAAGAAGCGGAAGTACTCCCGCTGCGACGGCGCCATGACCCCGTCCATCCGCTCGAGTTGCAGGCGCAGCATCATCACCACGTCGCAGCCGGCGATGCCTTTGCGCAGGTCG
>NZ_JAEUMN010000055.1 GCF_016793225.1 Phenylobacterium sp. | reverse complement strand
CAGGTTGTTGCCGGCCGAGTTCCAGTAGCTCTTGTCGAACAGGTTCTCGACGTTGACCTGCAGGGTCGTGGGATGGCCGGCGATGTCGCGCTGGATGCGCAGGCCTGCGCTGGCCGTGACGTAGCCGTCCACGAACGCCTGGTTCAGCGGATTGACCGCGCGCTTGCCCACGTAGAACAGGCCGGCGTTCACCGAGAGACCCTCGACGGCGCCGATGCGATAGTCGGCGAAGAGGCTGCCGGTCCACTTGGGCGTGTTCTCGGGTCGCTTGCCGATGAGGGCGAGGTTTGCGGCGCGCTCCAGGCTCGCATCCAGCCAGATGCCCGAGGCGACCAGCGACAGGCTGTCGGTGAGTTCGCCCGCCGCCATGAACTCCACGCCGCGGTACTCGGTCTCGCCGTCGAGGACGAAGACGTTCTGGGCGTTGGTGAAGGCGGACGGACGGGTGATCTCGAAGTAAGCGACGGAGGCCACCACGTCGTCGCCGAACTCGGCCTTGGCGCCGGCCTCCCACTGCTTGGACTTCGCCGGCGGCAGGACCTCGAAGGCGTTGACGTTGTTGGCCGGCGCGATGCCGCCTTCTTCCAGGCCTTCGAGGTAGGTCGCGTAGAAGGCGAGCCAGGGCCGCAGCTTGTAGACGGCGGCCACCGCCGGGCTGAGCTCGTCGGCCTTGTAGGTGCGCGCGGCGATGCTCTCGTAGTCCGACCAGCGCAGGCCCGCGAGCACCTGTAGCGGTCCCCAGGTCATGCGGTCGAAGACGTAGTAGCCCTGGTCCTTGATCTTCGACGGGGCGATCGTGTTGATCGGCGAGAAGGCCACGGGGCCGAAGCGGACGGGGCTGTAGAGGTTCTGCGCGATGGTCCGGTTCGGGGCGTTAAAGCCGCGCGAGCGGCGCTCGTTGGCCGTCCAGCCGAAGGTGAGCTCGTGCTCGAGGGGGCCGGTCTGGACGAGGCCGGTCAGCTCGAGGCGGCCGTTGCGGTTCGTGAACCGCTGGTCGCGGGTGAGACCGATCTGCAGGGTCCCGGCGCCGGTCGCCAGGTTGTAGTTCTGGAACTGCGAGAAGAACCGGTCGCGCTCGGTGATCGCCTCGCCGAGCTCGGCCTTGAGCGCCCAGCGGTCGGACAGCCGGTAGTCCACCCGCACCAGCACGTTCTGGGCCCAGGCGTCGTAGCGCTGCCACTTGTCGCCCAGGTTCAGCTTGGGATCGGGGATCGCGGGCAGGGTGATGACGCCGCCCACGGCCGGCAGCAGCGCGATGGCCGGCGGCTCCGAGATGTCCTTCTCGATGTACTCGTAGTCGAACTTCACGGAGAGGCGGTCGGTGACGTCGACGTCCACCGCCAGGGCCGCGAGCGCGCGCTCGCCCTGGACCCGCCGGATGCCCGTCTCGACCTCGCCGTGCGCGAGGTTGGCCCGCACGCCGATACGGCCGTCGGCGAACCGCCGCGACAGGTCGGCCGAGGCGATGAAGGTCCCGTGGTCGTCGCCCCGCAACGTGACCTCCGCGTGCGGCTCGGCGCCCGCCCGCTTGGTGGTCATGTTGATCACGCCGGACGGCGGCACGAAGCCGTAGTAGAGGGCGGACGCGCCCTTGAGCACCTCGACGCGTTCCTTGTCCTCGAGCGGCTGGTCGACGAGGTTGATCACCGGCAGGGCGCCGTTGAGCCGGTAGTTGCCGCGGTTCTCCACGAGGATGCCGCGGATGGCGATGTTGTCGTAGGTCGCGCCGTTGAGCTGCGAGCGGGTGACGCCGGCGGTGTTGCGCAGGGCGTCGTGCAGCGTCAGCGCGCCCTGGGCGTCCAGGACGTCGCGGGAGATCACGTTGACCGTCAGCGGCGTGTCGATCACCCGCGCATTGCGGAAGGCGCCCACCTGCACGGTCCGGGCCGCGAAGCCGCGGTCGGCGGTGACCACCAGCTCCTCCAGGATGCGCCCGG
>NZ_JAEUMN010000052.1 GCF_016793225.1 Phenylobacterium sp. | reverse complement strand
CCGGCAACGTCGACTACGCCATGACGCTGTGCGAGGGGCTCGCCCGCGACCGCGCCGAGACCGAGGGCCCGAGCCTGGACCGCGCCTACAGCCTGGCGCTGAAGCTCGCCGCGCAGAAGCCCGCGCCGGGCAACAAGATCCTGAGCGAGGTGCTGGGCCGCGCCTGCGACTTCGAAGCGGTGGAACGCCTGGGCAGTTTCGCAGAGATGGGGCGCAGCTTCGCCGGGAGCGGACGGCACGCGGGTCTCCTGGATCAGCTTCCGCGGGTGGTGGACGACGCCGACCGGCTGGAACTGCTGGCGCAGCACCGTCTCTGGGGCCGGAACACCGAGGCCTGGGCCGTGCGCGCGCCGATCTCGCGGCGGGCGCCGCGGCCGCCCGACGGCCGGCTGCGCCTGGGCTTCCTTTCGTCGGACCTCCGGCGGCATGCCGTCGGCTACTTCGCCCTCCCGCTGTTCGAGCATCGGGATCCGCGCTTCGACCTGCATGTCTACTCGTTCTACCCAGGCCGGGAGGACGACGTTCAGGCGCGCGTCCGGGCGGGCGCGGCGGCCTTCCGCAGCCTGCCTCACCTGTCGGCCCGGGACGCCGCCCAGGCGATCGCGGACGACCAGCTGGACCTCCTCATCGAACTGGGCGGCTCGACGCAGCACAACCGGATCGAGGTCATGGCCTTCCAGCCCGCGCCCCGGCTGGCGAGCTGGCTGGGCTATCCGCACTCGGTCGGGCTCTCCAACATCGACTGGATGATCTGCGACCCGCTGAACGCGCCGCAGCGCGCCGAGCTGATGATCGAGCGCCCGCTGCCGCTGCCCACCTCGTGGATCACGCTGGGCGAGCACGCCTTCACCGACGGGACGCCCGTGACCGAGGCGCCGCCGTCCGCCCGAAACGGCTTCGTCACCTTCGGCACCGCCAACAACCCCTACAAGTACAACCGCCGGACGCTGCAGGCCTGGGCGCGCGTGGTGGCGGCCGTGCCGGGAAGCCGGTTCATGGTGGTGCGCCCCGAGGCCGCCTCGGCCGCCTTCCGCGCCAACATCGAGCGGGCCTTCGCGGCCGAGGGCGTGGACGCGGGCCGGCTCCTCTGGCGCGCCGTTCGCGGCGAGCATCTTGCCCATCTGAACGACGTCGACGTCTGCCTCGACACCTTCCCGCTGACCGGCGGCACGACGACGACCGAGAGCCTCTGGATGGGCGTGCCGGTCGTGAGCCTTGCGGGGCCCGCCTTCTACGAGCGCCTCTCCCGATCCATCCTGACGAACGCCGGGCTCGGCGACCTCTGCGCCGACGATATCGAAGGCTACCAAGCCACCGCGATGGCGATCGCGGCCGACGAACCGCGGCGGCGCGAGCTGCGCCGGACCCTGCGCGCCGGCCTGCGGAACGGCCCCCTGGGCCGCACGGCGGAATGGGCGCGCGACTTCTACGAGACCGTGTGGACGGCGGTGCGGGGATCGCCGGAAGGCCGGGGCTGAGACGCGCCGGGAGGAACCGGTCGGGCTTGAGCGTGTTCGCTGCGGTCGAGCCGGGAGTCGCGCGCCTGGACCTCGCCGCGGCCGGCCCGCCGCAGACGGCCGACCGGAGCCCGGATGTTCGAGTTCTCCAGCTACCACTTCCTCCTGGCGGCCGTCGGGCTGGCGATCATCCTCGCCTACTGGCTGCCGCGCTTCGTGTCCGGCCGCGAGCCCGCGGCGTCGGCGCTCCTGATCGGGCTGGGCTGGCTGCTGTTCGGCTGGATCGAGGGCGGCCCCGAGGCGATCAGCCCGACCGCCGCGCCCAAGCCCTGGGAAGTGGTCAGCGAGCTCTGCGTCATCGTGGGCCTGTTCGGCGTGGGCCTGCGCATCGACCGCGTCTTCGACCTGCCGCGATGGGGGCCGACCATCCGACTGCTGGCCATCGCCATGCCGCTGACGATCCTGGGCGTCGCCGCGCTGGGGTGGCAGGCGGCCGGCATGACCCTGGCGGGCGCGCTGTTGCTGGGCTCGGTCCTCGCGCCGACCGACCCCGTGCTGGCCGGCGACGTCCAGGTGGGGCGGCCTACCGAGGGGGGCGAGCACCCCGTCCGCTTCACGCTCACCACCGAGGCCGGGCTGAACGACGGGCTCGCGTTTCCCTTCGTCCACCTGAGCCTCGCCCTGGGCGCAGCCGCCCTGACCCCGCAGCTGCTCGGCGACTGGGCGGCGCTGGACGTGGCCTATCGCATCGTCGTGGGCGTGGTCTGCGGCGTCGGGGTCGGCTGGCTGCTGGGCAAGGTGCTGTTCGAATTCCCGCGCGAGAACGCCCTCGCCGAGACCGAGGCCGGCGTGTTCGCGCTGGCCGGGGTCTTCGTCGCCTACGGCGTGACCGAGCTGGCCGAGGGCTATGGCTTCATCGCCGCCTTCGTGGCCGGAGTCAGCCTGCGGCGCGTGGAGTCGGAGCACGCCTTCCACGTCCGGCTGCACGACTTCTCCGAGACGATCGAGCACGCGCTGACGGCCATGCTCCTGATCGGCCTGGGGGCGGCGATGCCGGTGCTCTTGAGCGCGCTCGACGCGACAGGGGTCCTGATCGCCCTGGCGCTGGTCCTAGTGATCCGGCCGGTCGCCGGGCTGGCTTCGCTGGCCGGATCGCGGCTGCGCGGGCGCGAGCGGCTGGTGGTCGCCTTCTACGGGGTGCGCGGGGTCGGCTCGATCTACTACCTGAGCTACGCGGGCAGCCACATGGAGCTCAAGAACGAGGCCGAGCTCTGGGCGATCACGGCCCTCACGGTCCTCGTCTCGACAGTCCTGCACGGCTTCT
Organism: Phenylobacterium sp.; assembly: GCF_016793225.1. Classification (GTDB taxonomy): domain Bacteria; phylum Pseudomonadota; class Alphaproteobacteria; order Caulobacterales; family Caulobacteraceae; genus Phenylobacterium. The sequence continues at coordinate 15,445 of NZ_JAEUMN010000052.1, read as the reverse complement.
CCGCCGCCTTCGCGGTCGAGCGCGCCACGGGCGAGAAGCAGACCGACTGAGGCCCTACAGCCGGAAATACTCCTTGAGCAGGTCGTCCGGCCGGGGCTGGAAGGCCAGGTCCGTCCCGCTCGAGCGGAACGCGATCACGCCCGCCGGCACGGTCTTGTTCACCGCGCTCGTCCCCTGGCTCAGGACCGCGTCGTCGCCGATCACCGAGCGGCCGATCACGGCGCAGTTGGGGTAGATCACCACCCGCTCGCCGATCACCGGGATCTGGTCCTTGTGCCGGCCCACGGTCGAATTCTGGTAGAGCACCAGGTAGTTCCCGTAGGTGGCCTTGGCGAGCACGATGCCCACCGAGTGGCCGATGTAGAACACCGGCGGCATCTGGATCTCGTAGAACAGGTCGATGCCGTTCAGCGCCTTGTTCATCAGGAAAAGGCGCGTCGCCGCCGCCGTCTCGCCCGAGCGCCGGTACATGGTGTTCGAGAGGTAGTAGAGGAAAATGCAGTGCTGCGAGCTTTGCAGCACGTTGAACTGGTCGGGACGCCAGGGGGCGCAGGCGTTGATGCACACGTGCATCCGCTCGAGCGCCTCGTCGATGTGGGCGTCCACCGCCTTGCGGAACTCGCCCTCGCGGCCGTCGGGCACGATGGCGGCGCACTGGGCGGTCAGGTAGCCGATCAGGCTCTCGCGGGTGTGGTCGAGCAGCTTCACGCGGACAGCCCCTCCAGGTAGGCGGCGATCACATCCTCCACCGGCCGCGCCGCGACGCCAAGGCCGGCGAGGCGCTCCACCGAGGCGTTGGGCGGCGGCGGCGGGCTGGCGTCGCGCGCGAACTTCACCCAGAAGCCACGGGCCTCGAAGCAGCGGGCGATCTCGGCGTTGGTGGTGAGCCGGCCGGCGGCGACGTTGTAGACGCCCTCCCCCCGCTCGGCGATGGCGATCAGGGCCGCGACCGTGTCGTCGAGGTGGATGTAGTCGCGGGCGATGTTGGGGCTCGAGTCGAGCGCGAGGTCGCGGGTCGACCGCGCCTGGATCAGCCACTCGGAGAGGAACCCCGGGGCGCCGTCGGCCCAGTCGTAGACGTTCGACAGCCGCGCCACGGCGCCGCGGCCGCCCGAACGCGCCAGGGTCAGGTTCTCGCCCAGCGCCTTGGAGAGGTCGTAGACGCGGCGGGGATCGGCCGGGTCGAAGACCAGGGGCTCGGCCTCGTGGACCAGGTCCTTGCGCTGGCCGTCGTAGAGCCGCGTCGAGGAGCAGTAGACCAGCCGTTCGAAGCGCCCGGCCTCGATGAGGCGGCTCACCAGGGTGGCGTGCGCCTCGACGGTGTCGAACGGGCGGCGGTCGTAGTCGGCGGTGAGGCCGGCGCAGTAGAAGACCGTCCCAAGGTCGCGGGTCAGGAGATCGGGATCGCCCTTCGAGGGCGCCCAGACGTCCCAGCCGTCGGCCGTGAGCCGCGTGACAAGCCGGGCTCCGACGAACCCGGCCGCGCCGACGACGGTGGCGGTTCTGGCGGTCATGAGCCCGCCCCGCCGATCGCGCCGAACCCGCGACCGATCCTCCCCCGCAGGGGTCGGAGGGGGGCGGCCCGCGGCGCCAGCGCCCCCTCCACCGGGCTTCGCCCGGTCCCCCTCCCCTTGCAGGGGAGGACCGGGGCGGCGGCGGCCATTAGAGCCCGCCCAGGGGGTGGTGGAGCTTGGGATCCTTGTGGCGCAGGTACTTGGGGCTGACGCCCTTGACGATCGAATAGCCGGGCGCGTCGAACACCTTCGGGTCCTTTACCGCCACCATGTTGAAGCCGTGCGGCGGCCCTTCCAGGTAGATGTCGTCCATGGGGATCAGCTCGATCGGCTTGCCCGCCAGGTCGTAGTTCGAGTTGAAGTCGCGCAGGCCGTAAAGCGTGTAGCCGTGGCCGGTGAGCAGCTTCGCGATCTCGGTGTTCGCCAGCCCGTTCGACCAATCGACGTAGTGGCGGTGGACCTCGAACAGGATGGCCGGCGCCTGCCCGGCCGGCTGGGCCAGGAACGACGCCGCGCCCTTGAGCGCGCCCAGCTCGGCGCCCTCGATGTCGAGGACGATCAGGTCGAGGCGGTCGACCCCGGCGGCCGCCAGGTAGTCGGCGATGGTCACCGTCCGGAACGTGTCGTCGCCGGCTTGCGCCACCTCGGCGTTGGCGAAGCTGTCGTAGCCGACCAGCTTCAGGTTGGTGGTGGAGTCGTGCCAGAGCCCCTCGGGCCGCGGCCGGATGTTGGACAGCCCGTTCAGCTCGGCGTTCTTCATCAGCATGCCGCGCTGCTGGGTGTTGGGCTCGAAGGCGTGGACGACGCCGCCGTTCCCGGCGATCTCGCGGGCGATCAGCACGGCGTGGTCGCCGAAGTAGGCGCCGCCGATGACCACGTCCTTCGCCCCCTTGGCGAGGTTCACCAGGATGCGGCTGGTCATCGGCTCCCACGCGTGGTCGGGCGCCTCGGGCTCGGACATCACGAAGTCGCGGGCGATCTTCGAGCGGTAGAGGAACTCGAACATGACCCCGCTGGACAGCATCTTCCGCACGACCTGGTCGTCGTCGTAGAGCGCATCCACCAGGGGGCCGGTGAGCGTCTCGCGCACGTCGACGCCGGGCGCTTCGATCGCGTGCTCGAAGGCGATGAGCTGGCGGATGAAGGCGGCGCGCCAGTCGTCCACTTCGCCGATGCGGGCGAGGGCTTCGAGCGCCTTGGGGTCGGGCATGAAATCCAGTCCGTGTGTTGCGGGGCCTCTCTAGCGCGGATTCTCCGCGAGGTGGAGGCTGGGCGGGCTTCACCTCGGTGAGGCGGCAGCGCCGGTGTTTGGAACCACGGGTCGTCTCCCCGCGGCTGCCACCCCGGTTTTCGCGCATCGGAAGACCGGGCGTTCCCGGGACGGCAGGTCCATGGGCGGGGCCAGGCGGCCGCTGACGGCGTCGCGGTTGCGCGCCGCGGCGAGGGCTTCGCTCGCGGGTCGCTTCGCGGCGCCAGCTTGCCCGCTTCACGCCGCTTGCCTCCGGGCCCAGTCGCATGCGAGGCCGGGGCACCTTGGGAACTGAGAGTGGACGCGTGACCCGGAGAGCGCCCAGGCCGGGCCCGGCCGTCGGCCCGTCGCGACGGGAGATCCTGTTCGATAGCGCCGCCCGGCAGCTCAACCGCGACGGGGTCCGCGACACCATGCTGCATGACCTGGCGGCCGGGCTGAGCCTGAGCCGCGCCGCGCTTTACTACTACATCGACGACCGCGAGGACCTGGTGTTCCAGGTTTACCGCCGCTCGTGCGAGCTTCTGGCGCGCGCGCTGGGTCAGGCGGTGAACGAGGAGCGCGGCGCGCTAGGCGTCGTGCAGGGCTTCGCGTCACGCATCCTGGCGCCCGGGCAGCCGCAGATCGCGGCCATGACCGAGCTGGGCCTGCTGCGGGAGGACGACCGCGCGACCGTGCTCGCGCTGTTCGAGGGCGTGGTGGCGCGGCTGGGCGATGTGCTGGACGCCGGTATGAAGCGGGGCGAGATTCGGCCGCTGGAGTCCGACATCGTCGCGCGCACGCTGATCAGCATGATCCACAGCGTGCCCCAGATCTTCAACTTCCCGACGGCGCTGGGCGCGGAGGGGGAGGGCGACTTCATCGCCCTGCTGAAGACGGTGATGGCGCACGGATGGGCGTCCGACCGCCGGCGTGTGATCCGGCCGCTCGCCATCGATCTCGATCCCCTCCGCGCGGCGCGGGTCTCGGCCTTCGACCGGCAGGGCCTGGCCGCCTCGAAGCGCGAACAGATCCTCATCGCCGCGTCCGACCTCTTCAACCGCAAGGGCGTGGACGCAACCTCCATGGACGACATCGCCGCGGTCCTGGGGGCCACCAAGCGGACCCTGTATCAGCATGTGGGCGACAAGCGCGCGTTGGTGACCGCGTGCCTGGAGCGATCATTCGCCATCACCGCGGCCATCCAGGCCCAGGGCGAGGCCCACCAGGCCGCCGGCGCCAAGGCGCTGGATGTCATGATCGCCGTCCTGCGCGCCTCGGCCGAAACCTGGCTGTGCGACGACATCATTCCGATGCGGGTGGGACGCGGCTTCGACGCCCACGACCCGGCCGACAAAGCGCGGCTGGCCGACTATATCGACGGGCTGGGCCAGAGGTTCCTCGGCTACGCGGAGCGCCTGCGCGAGCAGGGCGAGATCCGCCCCGAGATCGACGTCGTCGCCCTGCTCCCGGTCTTTCCGACGGTGGCCGCCTGGCTGTCGAAGGGGCTGGTGCACATCCCCCCGCCCCAGCGCCCGTTCGTCGCGGCCGAGGTCGTCGACGTGCACCGCCTGGGAATCGCCCCCCTCTGAGGATTGACTCTGCGCTGGACAATGACACCCAAGTGTAAAATCACTTGGCGTCGCCCTGCGGTACGGTGGTATACGACACCCTAGTGTCAAAAAATGACCGGGGGGACGTTCGGATGGGTTTCAGGGTTTCAGGCCGCGCGGCCGGCGTTCGCGGGGCCCTGCTGTGCGGCGTCGCGCTCATGGGGGCGCCTGCAGCGGCGCTGGCGGCCGAGGAGTCCGCCACGACGGTCGACGAGGTCGTTGTGACCGTCCGCCACCGCGAGGAGAACCTGCAGAGGGTGCCCGCCGCCGTGGCCGCCGTCTCGGGCGAGTTCCTGGAGAAGACCAACACCACCGGGATCGCCGAGCTGGTCCGCTTCGTACCCAGCCTGCAGTTCCAGTTCGTCAATCCCCGCAACTCGCAGATCAACATCCGCGGCCTGGGCAACGCGGTCGGTCTGGCCAATGACGGGCTGGACCCCGGCGTCGGCTTCTATGTGGACGGGGTCTACTACAACCGCTCGGCCACGGCCTCGTTCGACCTGATCGACCTGCAGAGCGTGCAGGTCCTGAACGGCCCGCAGGGCACTCTCTACGGCAAGAACACCACCGCCGGCGCGGTGAGCGTGACCACGGCCAGCCCGTCGTTCGAGCCCGGCGCGACCGTCGAAGGCGGAGTCGGCAACTACGGATTCTACCAGCTGAAGGGCTCGCTCACCGGCCCGATCGTGGCCGACCGGGTCGCCGCGCGACTGTCGATCTCGAGGACCTCGCGCGACGGCTACCAGGTCAACGCCGTCGACGGAAAGCGGATCAACGACTACGACAACCTGACCGTCCGCGGCCAGACGCTCTTCGTGCTGTCGGACGACGTCCGGCTGCGGGTGATCGCCGACTACAGCCGCCAGCACACCCACTGCTGTTCCGCCCTGATCACCGATCTCTTCACGCCGCCGTCGGGCGCGAGCTTCACCGCGCTGTCGGCCCAGTTCGGCTCGACGCCGCGACTCGGCCGGGTGCAGGTGGACTCACCGGTGAAGGCCAACCAGGACACCGGCGGCCTCTCCGCCGAGATGACCTGGAGGATGCCCCACGCGGTGCTGACGTCGATCACGGCGTGGCGCTACTGGGATTGGCGGCCGGCCAGCGACCTCTTCCAGAGCGCCCTGGACGACGTCCGCCAGTCGGCGGTCGAGGATGACCAGGAGCAGTTCAGCCAGGAACTGCGCATCGCCTCCGTCGGCGAGAACAGGCTGGACTATGTGGCCGGCCTCTTCGCCTGGCACGAGGTCCTGGAGGCCCGCGCGGTGACCGAGTTCGGCAGCGCCGCCACCGCGGCGCTCGTCAACCGCGCCCTGCCGGCCCTGATCCTCAATGGCTACAGGCAGAACAGCACCGCCAAGTACAACACCACCAGCTACGCCGCCTTCGGGCAGCTGACCTGGCACGCGACCGAGGCGCTGAGCCTCACGGGCGGCCTCCGCTATACGTCCGACCGCAAGCGCGGAACCTACGACGCGGTGACGTCGGGCGGCGCGCCGCTGCTGGGCCCGTTGGCCGCCTTTGCACCCATCCGCGCGGCCCTCGGGTCGGCCAGGTCCTACACCGTGCGCGTCAAGGACGGGGCCTGGAGCGGCCACCTCGACGCCGCCTACCAGGTCAACGAGGACGTGCTGGTCTATGGCTCGTACTCGCGGGGCTCCCGCTCGAACGGCCTGAACCTGAATCAGCTGCCTCCCGGCGCGACCCCGATCGTGAAGCCCGAGACCATCGACGCCTTCGAGGTGGGGGTGAAGTCGCGGCTGTTCGATCGCCGCCTCACCCTGAACGCCGATGTCTTCCACCAGACCGACAAGGACTACCAGGCCAACACCGTCGATCCGGCGATCCTGCGCCTGTATCTCGCGAACGTGCCGAAGGTGCGGTCGAAGGGCTTCGAGGTGACGGCGTCGGGCCGCGTCGGCGACAGCCTCGATCTGTACGGCGCGCTGACCTACAACAAGGCCACCATCGTGCGTTTCCCGAACGGGCTGTGCCCCATCGAGACGCCGCTGCCCGCGCCGCCGACGTGCAGCTTCAACGGCGCGGAACTTGCCGGGACGCCGAAGTGGACGATGGCTCTGGGGTTCGAATACCGGCGCCCCGTGTCGGTGGCCGGCCGAGAGGCCGAAGTCTACCTGGGCGCCGACGACAGCTACCGCTCGGGCTTCAGCAACGATCCCACCAACACGATCTATGGTCGGCTGCCGTCGCGGAATCTGATCAATGCGCGCCTGGGCCTCCGGGCCGCCGACCGCAACTGGGACGCCTATGTCTGGGGCAAGAACCTCGGGGACGTGGACTACTTCAACTCCCTGACCCCGATCGCCTCGGGCTACATCATCGGCTTCAAGGGCGACCCTCGCACCTACGGCGCCACCCTGCGGCTCAAGTACTAGGCATGCGCCGACGGCTCACCGTCCTCGCCGCGGGCCTGGCGGTCGCGGCCGGCCTCGCCGCGCCCGCGCCCGCGGCCGACTTCCGGCCGCTGGGCGCCTACGTCGAAAGCCTTCCCGACGGCGGCAAGCGTCCCGGCGCCAGCGTGCTCGTGCTCCGGAACGGCCGCGAGCTCTTCTACGCTCAGGCCGGGATGGCCGACCTGGAGGCCGGCAGGCCGATCCGGCGCGACACGCTCTTCCGCGTCTACTCGATGACCAAGCCGGTGACGGCGGCGGCGGTGATGATCCTCGTGGACGAGGGCAAGCTGCGCCTGGACGATCCGGTCACGAACTACATACCCGAGTTCCGCGAACTGCGGGTCTTCAAGGGCATGGACGGCGACCGGATGCTGACCGACCCGGCCGGTCCGATGACCGTGGAGAACCTGCTCACCCACACCGCCGGCTTCAGCTACGCCTTCCAGTCGGGGCCCGTCGCCAGCCTCTACAAGAAGACGCCCCTGGCCGGCGACGTCTGGCGCTTCGACCCGGCGTTCAAGGGCGGCGACGCGTTCGCCCGCACCCTGGCCGGCCTGCCGCTCGTAGCCCAGCCGGGCGAGCGATGGCACTACAGCATGGCCCTGGACGTCGCGGCCCTTGTGGTCCAGCGGGCGTCGGGCGTCGCGTTCGAGACCTTTGCGCGAGACCGGATCTTCAGGCCGCTGGGCATGGACGACACGGGCTTCTCGGTGCCGCCCGAGAAGGCCCACCGCCTCGCCTCACTGTATCAGGTGTCGCTCAAGGGCGGCCTGCAGAAGACCGACGACGGCGCGACCAGCCCGCTGCTCCATCCGCTGGGCGGCTTCTCGGGCGGCGCGGGCCTGGTCTCCACGATCGACGACTACGCGCGGTTCGCCCGGATGCTGGCCGACGGCGGGACCGGCAACGGCCGCCGGATCCTGTCGCGCCCAGCCGTGGCGGCGATGATGACGAACCACCTCACGCCGGCCCAGCTGGGCGAGATGAAGGCCACCGCCGCCTTCGGGCTCGGGGGACAGGGCGAGGGCCTTGGCTTCGGCTACGGCGGCGCGGTCGTCACCAGCACGGCGGCGCTTGGCGGCCTGGGGTCGGTGGGCGAGTACGCCTGGGGCGGCGCGGCCAGCACCACCTTCTGGATCGATCCGATGCAGAAGGTCATCGTGATCTTCATGACGCAGGTCATTCCGCCCATGGACCGGATCCGCGACCACCTGCGCGAACGGACCTACACGGCGCTCTCCGCGCCCCATCCCCGGAAGTGACCCCCGCGCGGACGCGTCGCCCACAAACGCCCGAAGCGCCGGTTTCGCTGGACTGACCTAGGGGTGGCGCCCCTCTCTGCGGGGCGGCGCAGGCGCGTGGAGGTTGGCGTGAGGCTGGAAGCGAGCGAGGCAGACGAGGCGTTTCGGGCGATGGTGCGGGCGTACTTCGCCACGGAGTACCCGCAGGAGATCCTGGCGAAGCTGGCCAACGGTCAGGTGTTGGAGAAGGCGGACCTGGTGGCCTCGGAGCGGGCCATGAGCGCCAAGGGCTGGCTGGCGCCGGGGTGGCCCGAAGCCTACGGCGGGACGGGCTGGACCGTCTCGCAGCGGTTCATCTTCGACGAGGAACTGGAGCGCGCCGGGGCCCCCAACGTCTCGCCCATGGGCCTGCTGTACGTGGCGCCGGTGATCTACACCTTCGGGACGCAGGCGCAGAAGGACCGCTGGCTGGGCGACATTCTGGCGTCGCGCACCTTCTGGGCGCAGGGCTATTCCGAGCCGGACTCGGGCTCGGACCTCGCTTCGCTGCGCACCCGGGCCGTCCGGGAGGGCGATCACTATGTGGTCGACGGCGTGAAGACCTGGACCAGCAACGGCCACTACGCCGACTGGATCTTCTGCCTCGTCCGCACGTCCGACGAGGGGAAGAAGCAGGCGGGCATCACCTTCCTCTGCATCGACATGGCGACGCCGGGGATCGAGGTGAGGCCGATCATCACGATCGACGGCGGTCACCACCTGAACACCGTGACCTTCACCGGCGTGCGCGTGCCGGTGGAGAACCGGATCGGCGACGAGGGCCTGGGCTGGACCTATGCGCGCCACCTCCTGAACCACGAGCGGACGTCGTACGCCCACGTGGCCGGGAAGCGGCGGCAGCTGCAGGCCCTGCGCCAGGCCGCGGCCCAGGCGCCCTGGGGCGACGAACTGGCGGCGGTCTCGGGGCTGCGCCGCCGCACGGCCGAGACCGAGATCCAGCTGCTGGCCCTGGAGATGACGACGCTGCGGGCGCTCGCGCCCCTGACCAATGGCGAGGCGCCCGGGGACGAGGCCTCGATCATCAAGATCGCCGCCACCGAGACCGCCCAGGCGGTGACCGAGCGGGGGCTGGAGCTGGCCGGGCCGTACGCCCAGCCGTTCTTCGCCGATCGCAGCGGGGCCGGCTGGCGCGACGGGCTGGAGGACATCCCGGCCTTCGCCGCCCCGACCACCGCGAGCTACTTCTTCACCCGGGCCCAGACCATCTACGGCGGCACGACCGAGATCCAGAAGAACATCATCGCGCGCCAACTCGGGCTGTGAGGGAGGCGCCGGTCGTCGGCAAGGGCGCCCTACCCGCCGGTCGCCCAGTCGCGGAGCGCTGACGCAAGGGCGTCCGGTGCGTCGAGGGCCAGGGCGTGGCCGCAGTTGGGGAAGCTGAGGCGGCGCACCGGGGCGTTCACGAGGGCGGCCTCCAGCGCGTCCTGGTAGGCGGGCGGCATCACGGGATCCTCGTCGCCCCCCAGGATCAGCACCGGCGCCGTGACGCGGCCCAGCCCCTGGGTGAAGTCGAGGGCGCGGGTCTCGCGGCCGAAGAAGTCGAACAGCAGCGGGACGTTGGTGACGGTGCGCGCCTCGACGTCGGCGTCCATCTTGCGCGAGGTCGTGTAGAGCCGGCGGCAGTTGGCGACGAAGGCTGCGGTGGTGTCGGGGCCGGGGTTGGCCGCGAAGGCCGCGAAGGCCTCGGCGGCCGCGTCCCCGCCCTGGCGGCGGAACCCCTCGGCGGAGAGGGCCGCGTCGAACCGGGGGCCCGTGCCGGCCATCACCAGGCGCGCGGCGTGGCCGGGATGGCGGATCGCGTAGGCCTGGGTGACGTAGCCGCCGAAAGAGTGGCCGAAGACGATGGGCTTCTCGATGCCGAGCGCCTCGCACACGCCGCGCACGTCGTCGGCCCACTGGTCCATCGTCCAGCGGGCGGGGTCGCCCGGTTCGCTCCGGCCGCAGCCCCGGTGATCGTACACCACAACCTGGGCCACGTCGGCGAGCGCGGCCACCATGGGCAGCATGTGGGCGTGGTCCGTGGGCCCGCCGTGCAGGGCCACCACGGTGGGCCGCTCGACCATGCGCGGCCCGTCCGGCGCCAGCTTCGGACCCAGCACTTCGACGAACAGGCGCACGCCATTGACGGACACGAACATCGGCTTCTCCCCCGGTCGCGGCGGCCCTCGATGCGCCGCTCGCCTTTCGTCGCCCGTGAGGTAACCGATCTGGGCGGGGCGGGGCCAGGGTCCGCACTCCGCGGGCCGCCCCGCCGGCCCCCTTCGGGGCCTGTGGGCAAGCCCGCGAAAGCGCTCGTCCTCCCCTGCAGGGGGAGGACCGAGGCCGCGAGCGGACGGCGGCGTCGCGGAGGGCTTGCGGGATGGACGCATTCCTGCTGAGCAGGCGGCGTCCGGGGTGTGGCCGGACCGCCTGTCTCGGAGACGACCCATGCCCGGCCTTCGCCCCGACATCGATCCCGAGGGGCTGCTGGAATTCTCGGTGGTGTTCACCGACCGGTCGCTGAACCACATGAGCGCGGCGTTCCAGGACGTGATGCGCGACATCACCGGGACGCTGTGCGAGGTGCACCGGGCCGACCGCGCGGTGATCGTCCCGGGCGGCGGCACCTACGCCATGGAGGCCGTGGCGCGCCAGTTCGCGACGGGCCGCAAGGTGCTGGTGGTCCGCAACGGCTTCTTCTCGTACCGCTGGAGCCAGATCTTCGAGGCGGGCGCGATCCCGGCCGAAGAGATCGTGCTGAAGGCGCGCCGCCAGGGCGAGGGGCCCACCGCGCCGTTCGCGCCGCCGCCGATCGAGGAGGTGACGGCGGCGATCCGGCGGGAGCGGCCGCAGGTGGTCTTTGCGCCGCACGTGGAGACCGCGTCCGGGATCATCCTGCCCGACGCCTATGTGGCGGCCGTGGCCGAGGCCACGCACGCGGCGGGCGGGTTGTTCGTGCTGGACGGCGTGGCCTCGGGCTGCGTCTGGGTGGACATGGCGGCGCTGGACGTCGACGTGCTGGTGGGCGCGCCGCAGAAGGGCTGGTCGGCGCCGCCCTCGTCGGGCCTGGTGATGATGCGCGAGGCGGCGCTGGAGGCCTGCCGGGCGGCCAGGTCCACCAGCTTCGCCATCGACCTGGGCAAGTGGCTGACCATCACCGAGGCGTACCTGAACGGCGGCCACGCCTATCACGCCACCATGCCCACCGACGCGCTGCGCACGCTGCGCAATGCGATGGCCGAGGCGCGGTCGATCGGCTTCGAGGCGCTGTGCGCGGCGCAGTGGGACCTGGGCCAGCAGGTGCGGGCGCTGCTGGCGGAACGGCAGATCGCCTCGGTGGCGGCCGAGGGGTTCGGCGCGCCGGGCGTGGTGGTGGCCTACACCGACGATCCCGAGATCCAGACCGGCCGCCGCTTCGCCGCCCAGGGCCTGCAGATCGCCGCCGGCGTGCCGCTGATGGTGGACGAGGGGCCCGACTACCGCAGCTTCCGCCTGGGCCTGTTCGGCCTGGACAAGCTGAAGGACGTTCCGGCCAGCGTGGCCCGCCTGCGTGCGGCGCTGGACGGGGTGGCGGCGGGCGCCCGCTGAGGTCCGGACCCAATTCCAAGTCAGCGGACTGAGTGCGGACCCTACCGGTAGTCGGGATAGCCTGCGTCGCGGTCGGAGATGAGCTGCGGCGGCGCCGGCCAGGCGATGCCGAAAGCGGGGTCGTCCCAGCGGACGCCGGCGTCGTGGCCCGGGGCGAACTTCGGCGCGATCTGGTAGAGGACGTCGGTGTTCGCCTCGAGCGTCAGGAAGCCGTGGGCCACGCCCGCCGGGATGTAGAGCGCCATCAGGTTGTCGGCCGAGAGCTCCTCGGCGGTCCACTGGCGGTGGGTGGGACTGCCCGGCCGCAGGTCGAGCGCCACGTCGAAGATGCGCCCGCGGGTGACCCGCACCAGCTTGGTCTCGGCATGGGGGGCGGGCTGGTAGTGCATGCCGCGCAGCGTTCCCGCGTGCGGATTGCACGAGAGGCTGGTCTGCGCGGGCGAGAACGGAATGCCGGCGGCGGCGAACTCGTCGGGACAGTGCAGGCGGGCGAAGGCGCCGCGCTCGTCACGGTGCGGCTCGGCCGCGACGCGGAAGACGCCGGCCAGCTTGGTGCGCGAAAACTTCAATCTTGAAGCACCTGGGTTTCGGGCGACGCCACGACGAAGCGACCGCCCCAGTCGGCGATGAAGGCGAGCTGCCGCGTGATCTCGTCCTTGAGGTTCCAGGGCAGGATCAGGACGTAGTCGGGGCGCGTGCGGCGCACCGCCTCCGGGCTGCGGATCGGCACGTGGCTGCCGGGCAGGTAGCGGTCCTGCTTGGCGGGATTGGCGTCGTAGACCTCGACGATATCGTCCCGGGTGACGCCGCAGTAGTTGAGGAAGGTGTTGCCCTTGGCCGCCGCGCCATAGGCGGCGATCGCCTTGCCGTCGTCTCGGGCCTCGGCGAGGAAGGCCAGGAAGCTGTCGCGCACCGCCTCCACCCGGGCGGCGAAGCCGTCGTAGGTTTCGATGCGGCCGAGGCCCGCCGCCGCCTCGGCGGCGCGCAGGCTCCGCAGGGCGTCGGTCTCCTCGTGCCCGGAGGCCTGGTGGCAGACGAACAGCCGCAGCGAACCGCCGTGGGTGGACAACAGTTCAACATCGAAGGGCCGCAGGCCATGGGCGTTCAGGACCTGCTCCACGGCGACCAGCGACAGGTACGAGTAGTGCTCGTGGTAGATGGTGTCGAACTGCACCTTCTCGATCAGGTTCAGGAGGTGCGGGAATTCGAAGGTGAGCACGCCCTCGGGCTTCAGGACATGCCGGAAACCGCTCACGAAGGCGTTCAGGTCGGGGACGTGGGCCAGCACGTTGTTGGCGGCCATCAGGTCGGCGCGGTCGCCGCGCGCGGCGAGGTTGGCGCCGGTCTCGGCATTGAAGAACACCACGTCGGTGCGCACGCCGATGGCGCGGGCGGCCTCGGCGGTGTTGGCGGTGGGCTCGACGCCCAGGACGGGGATGTCCTTGGCCAGGAAGTGCTTCAGCAGGTAGCCGTCGTTGCTCGCCACCTCGACCACCAGCGACTCGGGCCCCAGGCCGAACCGCTCGATCATGGCGTCGGCATAGCGCCGGGCGTGCTCGACCCAGCCCGGCGAGAACGAGGAGAAGTAGGCGTAGCCGGCGTCGAAGATCGCCTCGGCCGGCACCTCGTGGTCGGCCTGCACCAGGAAGCAGCGGTCGCAGACGCGGGTGTGCAGCGGGAAGACCGGCTCGTTCTCGGCCGCCAGCTGTTCGGGCGTAAGGTAGCTGTTGGCCAGCGGCTGCAGGCCTAGGTCGAGGAAGGTGCGCGTCAGCGGCGCGCGGCAGAAGCGGCAGGCGGGCGTGGTCATCGGCGCGCTTCGTAGCCTTCGATCTGCTCGACGCATAGCCCGAGGGGGCTCTCGCCGGCGGCCTCACGCGCGTACCAGTCCATGGTGAGCGCCACCGCCTCGGGCGCGTCCAGGCGGCTCTCGAAGCCCAGTGCGCTCCGGGCCAGCCCGGCGTCGATGGCCAGCGCCCTGGCTTCGAGCGAGTTCGGGTCGGGCTCGTGGATCCATGGCTTGCCGCCCAGCGCCTGGACGCCCAGGGTCGCGAGCTCGCCCACCGTGACCTCGGGCCCGCCCGGCCGCGGGCCGAAGTTGACGGCGCGCGGGGCGTCGGGCCGCGTAGCCAGGGCCTCGATCAGCGTGAAGTAGCCCGCCAGGCAGTCCAGGACGTGCTGCCACGGCCGCGTCGCTTCCGGATGGCGCAGGACGACGGCCTCGCCGGCGCGGGCGGCGCGGACGATGTCGGCCACGAGACGATCGCGCGAGAAGTCGCCGCCGCCGATGACGTTGCCGCCGCGCGCCGAGCCCACCGCCACGCCGGGGAAGTAGCTGCGCGCGAAGCTCTGCACCACGATCTCGGCGGCGGCCTTGGAGGCCGAATACGGATCCTTGCCGCCGAGCGGATCGCCTTCCACGAACGCCCGGCCGGAATCGTTGTTGGCGTAGACCTTGTCGGACGTGATGACGAGCACGGCCTGAAGCGCCGGCTGGGCGCGCAGGGCCTGCAGCAGGTGCGCCGTGCCCATGACGTTGGTGTCGAAGGTCCCGACCGGGTCCTCGACCGAGGTGCGCACGATCGCCTGGGCGGCCATGTGGAGCACCAGGTCGAAGCTGCGCCCGCCGACGGCCGCCTCGAGCGCCGCGCGATCGCGGATGTCGAGCAGGTGCGACTGCACCAGGCTGTCGACGCCGGCCAGGGTGAAGAGGCTGGGCTGCTGGTCGGGCGGCAGGGCGACGCTGGTGACCTCCGCCCCCAGGCGCGAGAGCCAGATCGCGGCCCAGGCGCCCTTGAAGCCGGTGTGTCCGGTGAGCAGGACGCGCTTGCCGCGCCAGAAGCCGGCGTCCGGCGCCGCCGCGCTCATCGGCGCCATGGCGCCTCGCCCGAGGCCCAGAGCGCCTCGAGGATGTTCTTGTCGCGCAGGGTGTCCATGGCGGCCCAGAAGCCGTCGTGGCGCCAGGCCATGAGCTCGCCGTCCGCGGCGAGGCCCTCCAGCGGCTCGCGCTCCCAGATGGTGGGGTCGCCGTCGATCCGTTCGAGCACCGAGGGGTCCAGGACGAAGAAGCCGCCGTTGATCAGGCCCTGGTCGCCCGGGGGCTTCTCCACGAAGCGGTCCACGCGGCCGTCGTTGATCTCCAGCGCCCCGAAGCGGCCGGGCGGCGCCACCGCGGTGATGGTGGCGGCCTTGCCGTGGGCCTTGTGGAAGGCGGCCAGCGCCCCGAGGTCCACGTCGGAGACGCCGTCGCCGTAGGTCATGAAGAACGGCTCGCCGGGGTCGAGGTAGCCCGCCACGCGCTTCAGGCGCCCGCCGGTCATGGTGTCGGCGCCGGTCTCCACCAGGGTCACGCGCCACGGCTCATGATTCGTGGCGTGGTACTCGATGGACCCCTTCGCCAGGTCGACGGTGAGGTCGGCGTTGTGCAGCACGTAGTTGGCGAAATACTCCTTCACCACGTAGCCGCGGTAGCCCAGGCAGACGACGAAGTCGTTGAAGCCGTACGACGAGTACAGCTTCATGATGTGCCAGAGGATCGGCCGGCCGCCGATCTCCACCATCGGCTTCGGCCGCAGCTGGGTCTCCTCGGACAAGCGCGTGCCGAGGCCGCCGGCGAGGATCACGGCTTTCATCACTTGGCCTCCACGGATTCGATGGCACGCGCGACGAAGGCGTCGACCCAGCGCTGCGCCTGTCCCAGCGGCGAGCGGCGCACTTGGTCGCGCAGGCCCAGCCGCAAGGCCTGCCGGCGCTCGCGGTCGCCGGCCAGCTTCACCGCAGCGGCGACGTAGTCGTCGTCGGTGTGGGCGCA
>NZ_JAEUMN010000046.1 GCF_016793225.1 Phenylobacterium sp. | reverse complement strand
CGCGCCCTGATCGCCCTGGACGGGGAGGACTGGCGCAGCTTCCTCCAGGGCCTGATCACCCAGGATGTCGAGACCCTGGCGCCGGGCGAAGCCAGGTTCGGCGCGCTGCTGACGCCCCAGGGCCGGCTGCTCTACGACCTGGTCGTGGTCGGGCGCGAGAGCGGCGCCTGGCTGGACGTGGAGGCCGCCGGCCGCGACGCCCTGATCCAGCGGCTGACCATGTACCGGCTGCGCGCGAAGGTGACGATCGCCCCCGACGACGCGGCCGTGTCGGTCCTGTTCGATCCGCAGGGCGGAACGCCCGCCCCGCCGTCCGACGGGGTCTGGGCGTCCGATCCCCGCCTGCCGGACCTGGGCCTGCGGGGCTATGCCGCCGCGCCGCCGCCGGGGGCCGCCCGGGTGGGCGAAGCCGAGCGCGAGGCGCAGAAGCTGCGGCTGGGCGTTCCGGGCCCGGCCGACTGGGGCTCGGACCGCACCTATCCGATCGAGGCCAACTTCGACCTCCTGGAGGGGATCGACTTCAAGAAGGGCTGCTTCGTCGGCCAGGAGACGACGTCGCGGATGAAGCGGCGCGGCCAGATCAAGAGCCGCATGCTGCCGATCCGCTTCGACGGCCCCGCGCCGCCAGCCGGCGCCGAGGTGCTGGCGGGCGACCTGCGGGCGGGCGTGGTCACCTCCGCGCGCGAGGGCGGCGGCATCGCGCTGCTGCGGCTCGATCGGGCGCTAGGTCGCGAGCTGACCGTCGAAGGCCGGTCCGTGCGCGCGGACGTGCCCGGCTGGATGGCGTCGGCGCTGGCGGACGGCGGCGCCGGCGAGGCCGAAGCCCAGGATCATCAGCGCCCACTGTGACGGTTCCGGCACGCCGCCGATCGGCCGGTGCGCGCCGGTGGCGTCGTAGACCGTCCCGGAGGCGCCGGTGAAGGTCATGTCGATCGGCCGCCCGGAGGCGTCGAAGACGCTGATCTGGGTCAGCCGGGCGGTGTTGAAGAAGTTGCTGACGTGGACGCCGTTGGGCGCGCCGTAGGCGGCCGTGTAGAGGCCGACCTTCATGCTGAGCGGCTTCGAGAGGTCGACCGTGTGCCGGTAGGTGAAGGCCGTGTCCGAGCCGCTGATCGAGTTGGGCGTGATGGTGAACCCCGCTAGCGGACCGACGCCGGAGGGGTTGATCGCGCGGTTGCCGCCGCTGGCGTTCAGCTCGGCGGTGAAGGCCGTGTAGATCGCCCGCTCGTCGGCCACCTGGTACATCAGCCGGGTGAAGAGCTCGCCGCCGCTCCCGGTGAAGGCCATGGCGCCATCGATGGTGAACCCGAACTGGATCTCGCCCATTCCGGCCCCCGGCATGCCGGGCGTGAGAAGGTCGGACCAGATGGCGCCCGCCTCCGCGGCGAAGTAGGTCGCGGCGTCCTTGGTCCCGTTGGTGAAGCTCTCCGAGGCGCTGACGCCCAGCGAGCCTTCCTCGGCCTTCGCCTGGGCCGAGGCGTTGTTCACGCCGCCGTTGTAGGCGTTGCCCACGACGCTGGAGCTGGCCAGGGAGAGACCGCTCGCCTTGCCGGCCTGCTGGATGCCGCCCGCGAGGCCGCAGCCCGCGTGGCCCTCCGTGGGGACGCCCACGCCGCCGCCGAAGAAGTCGCGGATGAAGGGCGACGGTCCCACCGTGGCGCAGCCGAAGGGCGGCGCCCCGCCCTGCGCCTGACCGCTGATGGTGAGGGCGTGAACCTGGGTGGCGGCCTGCGCCTGGGCGCCGAGAAGCGCGGCGAGCGCCGCGGCGGGAAGCAGGAAGCGCGTCATGGGAACTCCTGGACCAAGGCGTCCAGCAGGCCACGCCGCGGCGCGCCGGGCCCTACCCAAACGGGTAGGGGGGAACGCCCCTCAGCCGAAGAACCCCCGCAGCAGCGCCAGGGTCTCGGCCGGTTTCTCCTCGGGAATGAAGTGGCCGCAGTCGACGGCCTGGCCCTGCACGTGGTCGGCCCACTCGCGCCAGATCGCCAGGGTGTCGTACCAGGCCGCCAGCGCGCCCCGGCCGCCCCACAGTATCTGCACGGGACAGGCGATCCTCCGCCCGGCCGCCTTGTCGGCCATGTCGAGCTGGCGGTCGTAGCCGGCCCCGGCGCGATAGTCCTCGCACAGGGCGTGGATCACGTCGGGCCGGGCGCAGGCGCGGCGGTAGTCCTCGAAGGCCTCCGGGTCGAAGCCGCGCACGCCGGCGAAGCTGTTCGCGAAGAAGAACGCCTCCGGGTCCGCGCCGATGAGCGTCTCGGGGAACGGGTGCGGCTGGGCCAGGAACGACCAGTGCCAGTACGCCAGCGCGAAGCGGTGGTCCGCCCGCGCCCAGACCTCGCCCGTCGGGATGATGTCGAGGATGGAGACCCTGGTCACCGCCGCCGGATGGTCGAGCGCCAGGCGGTAGGCGACGCGCCCGCCGCGATCGTGACCGGCCACGGCGAAGCGGTCGAAGCCCAGCGTCCGCATCAACGCCACGGCGTCGCGCGCCATGGCCCGCTTGGACGAGGTCTCGTGGTCGTCCGACGACGGCGGCTTGGTCGAGCCGCCGTAGCCGCGCAGGTCCGGGCAGACCACCGTGAAGTCCGTCGCCAGGCCGTCGGCGACCGCGCCCCACATCATGTGCGTCTCGGGGTAGCCGTGCAGCAGCAGGAGCGGCGGGCCCGAGCCGCCATGGCGCACGCGCAGCGACGCTTCGGGGACCTCGATCTGCGACAGCTTGAACCCTTCGAACGCCATCGAACCCCCCTTGTCTCGACTCCGCGCCTGCGCTCTGTCTGCAGCCGATGAGCGAGCCCCTGACCCGGTGCGAATGGCGTGGCATGGCCGGCGACCCGCTGTACGAGGCCTATCACGACACCGAGTGGGGCGTGCCCGAGTATGACTCGCGGGCGCTGTGGGAAAAGCTGGTGCTGGACGGCTT
>NZ_JAEUMN010000014.1 GCF_016793225.1 Phenylobacterium sp. | reverse complement strand
CCGACATTGCACAAAAGCCGGCCGAATGGACCTCTGAGGACGTGGTCCATGTCGCCCGGCTAGTGCCCGGACAGTCCGATTGGGTATGGGGAGATGAGACCCTCCCTACGTTCGTCGGCCACTTCGAACAGACCGGCTGGTTTCCCACTCCCACGTGGAAAGTCGATCCTGGCGTTGACGCGTTCTTCGCCCACACTCGATCTGTTCGAACCCGGCCCAAGACGCCAGCGATCCTGATAACCAAGGCGGTCTACGACGGGTACAAGGCCGCAAAGCCGAACGCTTCGGGCATCGTCAACGGATGGTGGAAGCGTGTGCACGTGCAGGTGCCGGGCAACACCCAGCCGATCTACGGCGGCGACGTGCACTGGACGAACTTCAAGTCATAGCTCTGGCCTAGCGTGACTTTGGGGGAAGGGGTGAACCGAAGCGACCTCGCTTGTGCCACGAGCGGCCGCAGTTGAACGTCTGCTTTCCGCGCCGATGTCAAAGTCGCCTTGTGGCGCATCCCAGACGACTATTCAGCCTGCATAACACTCGCGGTTACCACCGTGCGTCCCGCCCGACGCCATTCGGGCAGCCCGCCGTCCAGTCGCCGTGCGAGGCGCCCGCGGGTCCGCAGTAAGCTGACCGCCTGGAACGCCAGGACGCACCAAGGGCCACGGCAGTAGGCGACGATCTCGCGGTCGGCGGGCAACGCCGCGAGAGCGTCCGAAAGGTCCGCGAGCGGGACGTTCAGCGCACCCGGCAGATGGCCGTCCGCGAACTCATCGGGCGGCCGGACGTCCAGCAACGTCACCAGCCCGTCGGCGAGCTTCCGCTCCAGCTCGGCAAAGCTCACCTCCTCGAGGCGGTCGCGGGCATGGAAGTAGTCCTCGATCACCGCCTGCGCCTGGGCGGTGTGGCGCTCGGCGACCTGGCGGAGCGCAGCCAGGAGGTCGTGGACGTCGTCCGACGCGAGCCGGTAGACGATCTGCTTTCCGCGCCGCTCGGCTTCGACAAGGCCGACGCGCTTCAGCGCCTGAAGGTGCTGGGAGGCGTTGGCGAAGCTGAGGTCGGCCTTGAGGGCCAGCGCTTCCACAGGCTTCTCGCCCTGGGCCAGATGCTCCAGGAGGTCGAGGCGATGCGGGTTCCCCAGCGCGCGCGCCACCGCCGCGAACGCGGTGAAGAGCTGGATTTTCGGCGACATTCGTCCAGGCCGTTTACATTCAAGAGAGTTCTTGAATATCATGAACCGCTTCCCTCGAACAATGGCGAGCGGCAATGGCCGAGACCCACAGGTCGCACTGGGAGACCGTCTATGGCGAGAAGCGCGTCGACGGCGTCAGCTGGTTCGAGGCCAAGCCGGCGCGCTCGCTGGCCCTGATCGAATCCCTCGACGTCGCGCTCGACGACGCCATCATCGATGTCGGGGGCGGCGCGTCCCTACTGGTGGACGAGCTCCTGCGGCGCGGGTTCCGGGACCTCAGCGTCCTCGACATCGCAATCAATCCCCTCGCGCTCGCGAGGGCGCGCCTCGGGACCCGCGCGGCGGAGGTGAGCTGGCTCGTCGAGGACGTGACCCTGTGGCAGCCGCCGCGCGACCGCTACGCCCTCTGGCATGACCGGGCCGTGTTCCACTTCCTGATCGAGGCGGCCGACCGCCAGGCCTATATGCGGGCCGTGACACGGGGACTGCGCCCGGGCGCTCATCTGATCCTTGCGACCTTCGCTCCGTCCGGACCGGAACGCTGCAGCGGCCTTCCCGTCCAGCGATACGATAGCGGCGAGCTGGCGGCGGCTGTTGGCCCGGCGTTCGAACTCATCAGAAGCGAGGTGGCGGCGCATCTCACGCCGTCCGGGGCGACGCAGGACTTCACCTGGTGCGTCTTCCAGAAGCGGGATCGCCCGTCGTGACCGAAGCCGTGCCGCCTCCGATCGTTCGCAGGAGAGCCCATGCAGCGCCGTCGGTCTTCCAGCCGCAGAACCTCCTGCGCGAAGCCCGCCGCCAGAAGGGGCTCGCGGTTGTGGCCATGCCTCAGGTCTGCGTGCTGGATCCTGACGGCGACCTGGTGCGCAGGCTTACCCACGCTGGGCGGGCTCACCGCGACCCGTCGTGGGCCTGCTACCACACGGACCTCCACCGCACGCAGCTCGGCGGGCGCGAGATCGGCATCGTGGGCTGCGCGGTCGGCGCCGCGTTCGCCGTGCTGGTCGCCGAGCAGCTCTTCGCCTCGGGCTGCGAGCTGCTGATCAGTGTGACCTCCGCGGGCCAGCTCGCCGCTAAGGGCGCGCCGCCCTATTTCGTGCTGATCGAGAAGGCCCTGCGCGACGAGGGTGTGAGCTACCACTATCTGCCGCCGGGCGACTTCAGCGCCGCACCCCTGCACCTGCTGCAGGCGTTGGAGGGCGCGTTCGACGGGCTGACCCAGACGGTCCACGTCGGCGCCGTCTGGACGACCGACGCGCCTTTCCGCGAGACTGCGGACGACATCGCCGCCATGGTCGCGCGCGGCCTTGTCGCCGTCGAGATGGAGGCCGCCGGCCTCTACGCAATGGCGCAGGCGCGAGGGCGCGACGTGGTTTGCTTCGCCCATGTGACCAACCAGATGGGGCAGGCCGGGGATTTCGAGAAGGGTGAGGCGGACGGCGTTACGGACAGCCTTGCGGTAATCCAAGCCACGATCGCCAGCGTGCAAGCGCTGGGTGCGGCGCGAGTCGACGAGCGCGCCCAGCAGCGCTGAGCGGGCGACCGGCAGCGACAAGGACAGGGGGGGACGGCCGGTGAAGGCGAAGTGGGAGGGCGGATGCCTTTGCGGCGCGGTGCGTTTTCGCGCCACGGGTCAGCCCCAGTGGGTCGCCTGGTGCCATTGCGAGAGCTGCCGCCGGCACAGCGGCGGGCCGGTCTCGGTGTTCGTGGCGTTTCCCGACGCGGACGTGGAGACCACACACGGGTCGGTCGCGACGTTCCGCTCGTCGCCCCGCACCGTGCGGGGCTTCTGCGCGACGTGCGGTTCGACACTTACCTGCCAGGGCGACGCGCGGCCGGGCGAGCTGCACATCCATGTCGGCGCGTTCGACGACGCGCCGACGCTTGCGCCCAGCTTCCACATCTACCCGGAGGAGCGCCTCCCCTGGCTCTGCCTCGCCGAGCCTGTGCAGACCGCGTGATGGAGGGCTCCGCCACCGCCGAGCTCCTCGTTCGAGGGGCCGCCATCGGCATATTCGCCCTGCTGGCCGTCCGGATCGGGGTGGGCGCGCGAACGTCCGCGCGCGTAACGGGCGCGCTGTTCGCCCTGGCGGCCGGCGCGCACACGATCACCCAGTCGGCCCCCGCCATGCAGCTCCTCGGGTACGCCAACGCCGCGCCCTGGGCGCTTTCGGTGATGGGCGCTGGCCTCTTCTGGGCCTTCGCCATGGAGCTGTTCGGCGACCACGGCCGGCTCTCGCCGATCCGGCTCGCGCCGGCTGCGGCGCTTCTCGCCGTCGGCGTCG
>NZ_JAEUMN010000123.1 GCF_016793225.1 Phenylobacterium sp. | reverse complement strand
GATGGCCACCGCTGACACCGGCAAGCCCCGCGCCCGACGCGGCTTCGCCGCCATGAACCCCGAACGCCGCCGCGAGATCGCCCGCAAGGGCGGCGCCAGCGTCCCCGGCGAGAAGCGCAGCTTCGCCAAGGACCGCGACCTGGCCGCTTCCGCCGGCCGCAAGGGCGGCGAGGCCAGCCGCGGCGGCGGTCGCACGCGCGGCAGCGAGAGCTGAGGCGCCGACCCGCGCCATTCCAACATGACGATGCAGCGCAGGGGATGAGAGACCCAGGTCTCTCATCCCCTCTTGCTGTCGGGGCTCAGGCGCGGAGCAGCACTTCGGCGAAGCCGGGTTCGGCGCTGCGCCAGCTTTCCTCCACGGACCAGCCGGCGTCGCCGGCGAGCGCCGCGAAGCCTTCCAGCGTGAACTTGTGCGAGTTCTCGGTGTGCAGTGTCTCACCCGCCCGAAAGTGGAACGGCCGGCCGGCCACGCGCACGGTCTGGTCGGCGAGGCTCTCGAGGTGCATCTCGATCCGGCTCTCGGCGGGGTTCCAGATCGCGCGGTGGCGAAAGGCCGCGAGATCGAAGTCCGCGCCGAGCTCACGGTTGATGCGGGCAAGCAGGTTCAGGTTGAAGGCGGCCGTCACGCCCTGGGCGTCGTCGTAGGCCGCCACCAGGACCTCTGGCGACTTCACGAGATCGATCCCCACCAGCAGGGCGGCGCCGGGGCCCAGGAGGCGACGCGCGCCCTCCAGGAAGGTCCTGGCCTGCGCCCGGTCGAAGTTGCCGATCGTGGAGCCCGGGAAGAAGCCGACCACCGGCCTGCCGCGCGCCGCCTCGGGCAGCTGCAGGGCGTTGGTGAAGTCGTCGCGAAGGGCGGCCACGGTGAGCCCGGGATAGTCGGACCGGATCGCCCGCGCGGCCGCCTGCAGCGCAGTTTCCGAGATGTCGATCGGGACGTACACGGCGAGCTGGGGCGCGGCGTCGAGCAGGATGCGAGTCTTGGTGCTGGCGCCCGAGCCGAACTCCACCAGCGCGGCGGCGTCGGGGATGCGGCGGGCGATCCGGGCGGCCTGGTCCTGCAGCAGCGCGATCTCGGTCCGGGTCGGATAGTACTCCGGCAGTTCGGTGATGAGCTCGAAGAGGCGCGAACCCTCGGCGTCGTAGAAGTGCTTGGGCGGGATCGACTTGCGGGACTTCGACAGGCCCGCCAGCACGTCGGCCTCGAGATCCGACGCTGCGGCGCCTTCGCCGTGTCCGTCCAGCGCCAGGCGCACGCCGGAGAACATCCAGCGCTGATGCGGATAGAAGAAGTTGCGGTAGCTGGCGCGGACGTGGCCGGCCGGCGTCACCGAGGCGCCGCCGCGCAGCACGAACTGGCCGGACATGAACTTGCCGTTGTACTCGCCCACCGCCCCCGCCGCGGGGCGGAACCCGGGGTACGGAAGGTAGGCGCTGCGGGTCCATTCCCAGAGCTCGCCACGGCCCCTGAGGTCGCCGCCGGCGGTCGCCGCGCGCTCCCACTCGGCCTCGGTGGGGAGCCGCGCGCCGGCCCAGGCGGCGTAGGCGTCGGCCTCGTAGTAGCTCACGTGGCTGACCGGCTGGTGGGGATCGAGCGGCCGCGCGCCCGTCAGACCCATGATGGTCCAGCCGCCGGCGCCCTCGCGCCAGTAGACGGGGGCCTGCCAGCCCTCGGCCCGGCAGAGGGCCCAGCCGTCGGACAGCCAGAGCTCGGGCCGCCGGTATCCGCCGTCGGCCATGAACGCCAGCCATTCGCCGTTGGTCACCAGCCGGTCCGCCAGGCGGAAGGGCTCGAGCCAGACGCGGTGGCGCGGCCCTTCGTTGTCGAACGCGAAGCCGTCGCCGGCATGGCCGATCTCCGCCAGGCCGCCCGGCACGTCCGCAAATGCCATCGGGCCGGGGTCGGCCGCGGGCGCGGGCCGCGGCGGCGCGAAGGCGGGGCTGAGCGGCGACTGGGCGAACAGGTGCAGGATGTCCATCAGGATCAGCTCCTGGTGCTGCTCCTCGTGCGCCAGCCCCAGGTCGAGGAGGCCGCCCAGCGTGTCCACGCCGTTCGCCAGCAGCCGCTCCATCGCTGCGTCCACGTGGGCGCGATAGGCGAAGACGTCGGCCACGGTCGGACGGGTGATCAGCCCCCGCGCCGGTCGCGGCTGCCGCGGGCCGACCGCCTCATAGTAGGAGTTGAACAGGTAGCCGAACCGCGGATCGAACACGCGGTAGCCGGGCAGGTGCGGCCCCAGCATGAAGGTCTCGAAGAACCAGGTGGTGTGGGCGAGGTGCCATTTCGTCGGGCTGGCGTCGGGCATCGACTGGGCGCCCATGTCCTCGGGCGTCAGGGAGCGCGTCAGGGCCTCCGTACCGCGGCGCACGGCCCGGTAGCGCACGATGGCGTCCGTCGCGCTCGCTTCGACGTGCAGGCGAGAGCGATCCTCAGGCCGTCGTTCGGTCTCGCGCATCTGAGGTCCCTTCATGATCGAACGCCGCACCCGACGTCCGTCACCATGGGGACAAAACCGGAACGCGGCAACAGGCCGGGTCATGCCCCGTCCGCATCGCATCGATGCCAACGTCGATTCGCCCACAGCGGTTCCGCCGTCCTGGCCTAGCGGCCGGAACGGTCCCAGGCGCGCCGCGTTCAGATGACCTGGCGGCTTCGTACCGGTCGAGCGGCCGGGTTCCCAAAGGGGTGTGTATGACCTCCGTGTCGAGTTGGCGGGACGATGTCGTCGGACTCATTCCCGCGCTGCGAGCCTTTGCGTGGTCCCTCAGTCACAACGGGTCCGACGCCGACGACCTGGTTCAGGACACGCTGATCAAGGCGTGGGCCAACCGCGACAAGTTCGAGCCCGGCACCAACCTGCGCGCCTGGCTCTTCACGATCCTGCGGAACACCTACTACACGAACGTCCTGCGCCGCCGCCGCGAGGTGCGCGACGAGATGGGCGAGTACGCCAGCACGCTGAAGACCCCGCCGACCCAGGAGTGGAGCGTGGCCATGCGCTCGCTGCAGGCGGCCCTGCAGCAGCTTCCCAGCGAGCACCGCGAAGCCCTGATCCTGGTGGGCGCGGCGGGGCTCTCCTACGAAGAAGCCGCCGAGATCTGCGGCTGCGCGCTGGGCACGATCAAGAGCCGTGTGAACCGGGCCCGCGCGCGCCTGCTGAAGATCATGGACGCGGACGACCCGACGGACGTCATGGCTCTGGAGTCGGCGGCGGTTCTGGGGACGGCCTAGCCGCGTCCTGCTCGGCGGCGGCCTCGAGCTCGTCCACCACGCGCATCACGTGCTCGGGCACGCCCCGGGCCTCGAGTCCCCGGAACATCCCTCTCAGCGCCGCATCAACCGCGGCTGCGCGCTTCCTGCCCGCCATCGCGCCCCCCTGCCCGCGCAGACTACACATGTGAGCCGCGCGAGGTCGAGCCGCCGACCGCTGCTATTTCGTCTCCGCCGGATAGACCACGGGCAGGACCACCGCCGTCGGATGGGCGGCGTCGACGTAGATCGTGTTGACCGCCACCCGCGGCTTGAGCTTTCCCGAACCCGGCGGCTCGCCGGTGTTGGGGTTCACCTCGAAGCGCGGGCTGTTCGACGAGGTGATGTGCAGCGCGATCCGGTGCCCCTTCTCGAAGGTGATCGCCGTGGGCCACAGGTCGATGACCAGCTTCTCGGGCGCGCCGGGGGTCATCATCCGCACCTGTTCCGGCATCCGCCCGTCGCGGAAGCGCGTGCGGATCGGCGCGTCGAGGATCAGGGCCTCGTAGCCGTCGGGGTAGACGTCCACCAGCTTGGCGACGAAGTCGGTGTCGGGCCCGTCGGTCGCGGCCCACAGCTCCACCTTCACCGGGCCGGCGATGGCGACATCCTTCTCCAGCGGCGGGGTCGAGAAGCGCAGGTAGTCCTGCCGCTGGCCCACCTTGCGCTGGTCGTCCGGTCCGCGCTCGAAGGTCAGGTTGGCGCCGCCGAAGGTGGTCACCGGGTTGGCGGGGTCGAAGCGGTAGCTCCACCGCTGCCCCTCGCCCGTCGGCGCGCTCGGGACGAGGCTGTTCCCGGGGCCGGGATAGTAGCGCACCTCGCGGTAGGCGGGCGGCCAGTTCGCCGAGGCGAGCATCCGGTTCTTCGGGCTGTAGGCGTCCTTCCGCGCGCTCGCCATCATGAAGTACTGGACCGGCGGCTCGTCCATGATCCCGTTGTCCTGGCCCTTCAGCCAGTAGTCGAACCAGCGGATCTCCTGGTCGCCGCCCAGGCTCAGGCGGTCGCTGCCGGGATAGGCCAGCTCGCCGGAAAGCTGGCCGTGGCCGAACGGGCCCATCAGGAGCTTCTGGTTCCCGCGCGCGCCGGCGGCGCCGTGGTTCTGCAGCCACTCGAAGTTCTCGACCGTGCCGCCGTTGAAGATGTCGTACCAGCCGCCGACGTTGTAGATCGGAATCTGGATGTACTTGCGGTTCTGGACCATGGAGACGCGGTTCCAGGACACGTCGTCGAAGGCCCGGCCGCGGGTGCGGTTCAGCGCCTCTTCCGAGACCCCCTGCCCGCGCAGCCAGCCGACGGTGTCCTTCTCCTTCAGGACGCCGCCCGGATAGCTGTAGGCCAGCCGGTCGGCCGGGGCGACGACCACGTAGGCGGCCTTCAGGTGCGGGGGCGCAGCCATGGCCGCCGAGTTGGCGGTGATCCCCAGGGCCGAGCCGCCCGTCATGCCGACCCTGCCGTTGGACCAGGGCTGGGTCCCGGCCCATTCCACCGCGTCGTAGCCGTCCTCGATGTCGTTCTCGAAGGCGGCGTAGAAGCCCTGGCTGCGACCCTTGCCGCGGACGTCCTGGAGCACGAAGACGTAGCCGGCGTCGGTATAGCGCTTCGCCTGCGCCGCCAGCCGCTTGCGGTTCTCCTCGCCCCTGGGATCGGCGTTCGGATCGATGCGGCCGTCCTTGAGGTAGGGCGTGCGCGAGAGGACCACCGGCCAGGGCCCCTGCCCCGCCGGCTTGAACACATTGGCGGACAGCTTCACGCCGTCGCGCAGCGTCATGACCTCCTCGACCGCTCCGGGCGGCAGCCCCGGCCACGGCGCGGGCTTCTCGGCGGCGGCCGCGGCCCGCCGCTGCGCCAGCGCCGGGTCCGCCGCGGCGGTCGTGAGGATGAGCGCCGCCGTCGAGGCGAGCGCCAGCTTGCGCCAGCTCAGCATGTGTCCCGTTCCCTCCCGCGGGTCTTGCCGCCCGCGCCTTCGAAGCCCTGTGGCGGCATCTAAGCACGCACCGTGCGAGGTGTCCTTTCCGCGCGGAAACGCGGCGGCTAGAACCCGCGTCATGGACCGCGCCCACGCCGAAGCCCTCGACGCCGACGATCCGCTGCGCGCGTTCCGCGACCTGTTCGACCTGCCGGACGGCATCATCTACCTCGACGGCAATTCGCTGGGGCCGATCCCGAAGGCGACGCGCGGGCGGATGGACGACGTCCTGGCGCGCGAGTGGGGCCACGACCTCATCACCAGCTGGAACAAGGCGGGCTGGATCGACGCGCCCCAGCGGGTGGGCGACAAGATCGCGCGGCTGATCGGCGCGGCGCCCGGCGAGGTGGCGGTGGCGGACTCCACCTCGGTGAACCTCTTCAAGCTCGCGGCGGGCGCGCTCCCGCTGCGCCCGGGGCGCCGGAAGATCGTGACCGAAGCCGGCAACTTCCACACCGACGTGTACGTGCTGGAGGGCCTGGCCGCGCTGGTCGGCGCGACGCTCGAGGTCCTGCCCCGCGACCAGGTGCTCGGCGCCGTCGACGACGAAACGGCGCTGTTGGTGCTGACCCATGTCCACTACGCCACGGCCGAAGCCTGGGACATGGCGGCCGTCACGGCGGCGGCGCACGCGAGGGGTGCGCTGGTCCTCTGGGACCTCAGCCACACCGTGGGCGCGGCGGGCTGCGACCTGAACCGTGCGGACGCCGACCTCGCCGTCGGCTGCGGCTACAAGCACCTGAACGGCGGGCCGGGCGCGCCGGCCTTCCTGTTCGTCGCCGAACGTCACCAGGCGGCGATCCGCCCCCCACTGTCCGGCTGGATGGGCCACGCCGCGCCCTTCGCCTTCGAGCCCCGCTACCGCCCGGCCCCCGACATCCGCGCCCAGCTCTGCGGCACGCCGCCCATCCTGGGGATCGCGGCGCTCGAATGCGGCGTCGACATCCATCTGCGCGCGCCCGCCGGCGCCGTCGCCGCCAAGGGCCGCAGCCTGTGCGAACTGTTCACGCGGCTGGTCGAGGCCCGCTGCGGCGGGCTCGGCCTGACGCTGGTGGGCCCGCGCGACATGGCCCGGCGCGGCCTGCACGTGGCGTTCGCCCACCCCGACGGCTACGCGCTGGTCCAGGCCCTGATCGCCCGCGGGGTGATCGGCGACTTCCGCGACCCCGACATCTGCCGGTTCGGCTTCACGCCGCTCTTCCTCAGCCATGCCGAGGTCTGGGACGCGGTGGAGATCCTGCGCGACGTGCTGGAGACCCGCGCCTTCGAGCGTCCGGAGTTCCGGGTCCGGGCGACCGTGACCTGAAGGCAGGCTTCCGCCGCGGGGTCCCCGTTGCTAGCTATTCCGCCGACGGGCGCGGAAACGCCCGCGAGGAAACCCAAGGGCCAGAATGACCGACGATCCCATCCAGTTGCTGATCGACATCGCGCGCGTCCACGGGCGTGAACGCGCAGACCGCGTGGCCGTGCACTTCGAGGGGCGCGACCTGACCTACGCCGAGCTCGACCGGCGCTCCGACCAGGTGGCGGGGCTGCTGCAGAAGCTGGGCGTGAAGGCCGGCGACCGCGTGGCCTGGCTCGGCCGGGCGTCGGAGGCCTGGTACGAGATCTTCTTCGGCGTGGCCAAGGCGCGCGCCTGCTTCGCCCCGATCAACTCGCGCCTCGCCGTGCCCGAGATCGCCTTCATCCTGCAGGACTCCGGCGCGGACGTGTTCTTCGTAAGCCCCGAGTTCTACGCGGCCGCGGAGGCCGTGCTGAACCAGGTGGACCGCGAGGTGCTCGTGGTGGGCGTGGGCGGCGGCAGTCCCGCCTTCATGGACTACGCGTCGGCCCGCGACTCCGCTCCGGCCCCCGCGCTGTCGGAGCCGACGGCGGACGACGACGTCCTGCAGCTCTACACGTCCGGCACGACCGGCCTGCCGAAGGGCGTGCGCCTGACCAACGCCAACTACAGCGCCTTCCTCAACCTGCGCCACGCGATCGAGGGGTTCTCGTACGAGGCCGACGACACGGTGCTGATCCTGATGCCGATGTTCCATGTGGCCGGCACGAACATCAGCTTCGCCGGGCTGGCCTCGGGCGCGCGCATCGTGCTGCAGGCCGACTTCGTCCCGCCGAAGGTGCTGGAGGCCTTCGGCGTCGAGCGCGTGAACCACGTCTTCCTGGCCCCGGTGATGATCAACGCCCTGCTGCAGACCCCCGGCGTGGACCAGGCCGACTTCTCCAGCCTGAAGACCGTGAGCTACGGGGCTTCGCCGATCTCGGAAGCGGTGCTGGCCAAGGCCACCCAGGTGTTCGGATGCGGGTTCATCCAGTTCTACGGCATGACCGAGACCACGGGCGCCGGAACCACGCTGGCGCCCGGTGAGCACCGGGGCGAACTTCTTCGGTCATGCGGCCGGCCCTGGCCGACGCTGGAGACGCGGATCGCCGACGAGGACGGCGCCACGCTGCCCGCGGGCGAGATCGGCGAGATCGAGATCCGCGGCCCGATCGTCATGGCCGGCTACTGGAACCGGCCCGAGGCGACGGCCGAAACCATCCGGCCGGACGGCTGGCTGCGCACCGGCGACGCCGGCTATATGGACGAGAGCGGCTTCTTCTTCGTCCACGACCGGGTGAAGGACATGATCGTGTCGGGCGGCGAGAACGTCTATCCGGCCGAGGTGGAGAACGCGATCCTGGGCTGCCCGGGCGTGGCCGACGCCGCGGTCATCGGCGTGCCCGACGACAAGTGGGGCGAGGCGGTGAAGGCCATCGTCGTGAAGGCGCCCGGCGCCGACCCGACGCCCGACGACGTCATCGGCTGGGCCCGCCAGCGGATCGCCGGCTACAAGGCCCCCAAGAGCGTGGACTTCATCGACGTCCTGCCGCGCAACCCCTCGGGCAAGGTGCTGCGCCGCGAACTGCGCAAGCCGTACTGGGAAGGGCGGGACCGGAAGGTCGGCTGAGCGGCGTCCGGGCCGGACGAGCCGGCCCGGACACGGCTGTCAGGCGCTGGCGGCGGCGCTGGGACGGGCCTTCACGCGCTCGAACCAGTCGGCGACGCGCTTGTTGTTCGTGTCCACGGGCTGGCCCACCATGGCCCCGAAGTCCATGAAGGCGAACAGCTGGATGTCGGCCAGGGTGAAGCGGTCGCCGGCGATCCACGGGCCCTTCATGTTGGCCTCCAGCCAACGCAGGCCGTCCTGGGCCACCGCCTTCAGGCCCGGCGACGCCTCGGGCAGGCAGCGGATGCGCGACTGGAACATCGCAAGGCCTTCGCCGTAGCGGAACCCGTTGGTCATGGGCTCGCAGATGTTCAGGTCGACGCGGCGGGTCCACATGCGGGTCTCGGCGCGCTCCTCGGGCGTCGTGCCGATCAGCGGCGGGCTGGGGTGCTTCTCCTCGAGGTACTCGCAGATGGCGGTGATCTCGCTGAGGAGCCCGCCGCCGTCCATCTCCAGGGCCGGGGTCTGGCCCGCCGGATTGACCTTCAGGTAGGCGTCCTGGCGGTTCTCGCCCCCGCGGAGGTCCACCTCGATGCGGGGAAGATCGATCCCCTTCTCCGCCATGAACATCTTCACGACCCGCGGATTGGGCCCGATCGACGTATAGAGCTTCAACGCTAGTCCCTTCCCTTTTCTCGTTGTCCGACCCGGGGCCGGCTCGCCCCAGGGGTGGAATCACTCGCCCGTTGGGCGTATAACGCCGCGTCATGCAAGAGCGCAGTTTCCGCAAGGATCTGACGGGCTCGGACGAGAGCCTCGATCATTTCCTGTCGCGCCTCAAGGGACAGCTCTCGCGGCCCAAGGCGCGCTCCCGCCGCTATCCCCCACCGGAGGACGGCCACTTCGTCACCAGCCGGCGCCCGTTCGGCGGCGCAGGCGGCGCCGAG
Source organism: Phenylobacterium sp. (assembly GCF_016793225.1). Classification (GTDB taxonomy): domain Bacteria; phylum Pseudomonadota; class Alphaproteobacteria; order Caulobacterales; family Caulobacteraceae; genus Phenylobacterium. Next base: position 22,971 of record NZ_JAEUMN010000123.1, on the reverse strand, counting down.
GCGCCGATCCCTTCCGACCGACCTCCGGCCGACTGCCACGCCGTCTAGGGCCGCCTTTAAACTCGAGCGCGTTCTCGGAGCGAAGGCGGCTGCCGCCTTGCCGAACGCACTCCAGGGCTCAGGCGCCATTCGATATCGGCGCTTTCAACACCTCCCGGCCGTCCCGGCGAAGGCCGGGACCCAGATCCATGCGCGGGACTTGGTGGGAGGGGCTCCGAACCCGCGGACCCCGCCTCTTAGCCACGCCATCTGGATCCCGGCCTTCGCCGGGATGATCGGGCCTTGAGTCCGGAACCTAGGGCTGCAGCGTGAAGTTCGAGGCCAGGACGCACTCCGCCCTTCCCTGCGGCGTCCTGACCGTGGCGGGCTGGCCGGCGCCCGGGGCGTAGAACCACTCGCCCTTGGCGGTCTTCACCTGCAGGAGGGCCGGTCCCGTGAACTGGCAGACCGGGTAGGTCGCCGGGCTCCAGCCGCCACCGTAGCGCAGGGTCGAGCAGTCCATGTGGCCGAACTGGCGGCCGAACACGACGCCTTCGTAGAGCGTGGCCTTGAACGCCCTGAGCCGCCGGGCTTCGAACTGGGCGGCTGTGATCTCGGGACACGGCGGACCGGCGACCGCCACCTGCCGGGCGCGGTCGAGCGCAAAGTCACGCTGCCGCAGGTAGCTGCCGCCATAGAGCCAGGCGGCGAAGCCCAGGAAGACGGCCGCCGCGACCCAGACCGCCGCCCTCTGGCCGGCCGTCAGCCGGCGGCGGCGCGTCATGCGGGCGCCCTCGCGGTGGCCAGCACGCACCGTGCGACGCCGTCCCGGGTGGACACCGTCGCCGGGCGCCCGGGCCCGGGCCGGAAGCGCCACTCGCCGCGGGCGGTGCGGACGCGCAGGTCGCTCGGCCGGTCGAACTGGCAGACCGGATAGCTCGCGTCACCGCGGCCGCCGTCGACGAAGATGGTGGCGCACTCCATCTCGCCCTTGCTGCGCTCGAACGAGACCTCGCCGTAGTCCGAGCGGCGCAGGCCGCGGGGCGCCGCCAGCAGTTCGGCCTCGGTGATCTGCGGGCACGGCGGGCCCTCGATGGCCCAGGCCTTCGCGTCGTCGACCCGCATCTGATGGATCCGCAGGTAGCGCGCGCCCAGCCCCCCGACGACCAGGACCGCGATCGCGGCGAGGATCGTGGGCCCGACCCACGTCTGCTTTCCAGCGAGCATCGGCGAAGCTCCGAACTACAGTCGTACGACGGAGCAAATTTACAGGCGTAGGTCAAGCGCTCAGGCGGCGAGTTTCTCCGTCGAGGCCTGCGCCGGGCGCGCCCGGTTGGAGAAGCGCAGGACGCCGTCCTCGAGCTTGGCGTAGCGCAGGCTCATCAGGTCCAGGGCGTAGTTCTGGTTCAGCTTCCAGGGGACCTTGTTCCCCTGCTTCGGGAACTTCGCCATGGCGCGCTGCACGTAGCCGGACGAGAAATCGAGCCAGGGCTCGAAGGTCACGCTCGGGTCGTCGTTCACCGGCGTCGCCTGGCGCAGGCCCGTCGCCTTCATGTGGTTGAGCAGGCGGCAGACGTATTCGCACGTCAGGTCGCACTTCAGCGTCCACGAGGCGTTGGTGTAGCCGAACGCCGAGGCGAGGTTCGGGACGCCCTCGTACATCATGCCCTTGTAGGCCAGCGTCTGGGACGGATCGACCTGGCGGCCGTCGACGCTGATCTCGACGCCGTTCCAGACCTCCAGCACGAGGCCGGTCGCCGTGACGACGATGTCGGCCGCCAGCTCCTGGCCGGACTTCAGGCGGATGCCGGTCTCGGTGAAGGTCTCGATGTGATCGGTCACGACCGAGGCGCGCCCGGCCTTGATCTCGCGGAACATGTCGGCGTCCGGAACCAGGCAGAGCCGCTGGTCCCAGGGGTTGTAGGTGGGCGTGAAATGGCGGTCGACGTCGTAGTCCGGCCCGAGCTGTTCGCGCACCATCTTGATGATGTTGGCCTTCACCTGCGCGGGCTTCCGGCGCGCAAGGTTGAAGAACCACATGCCGAACAGGACGTTGCGCCAGCGCACGATGTCGTAGGCGAGCTTGCCGGGCAGCCGACGGCGCAGCCAGTTCGCCATCGCATCCTCGGCCGGGCGGCTCACCACATAGGTGGGCGAGCGCTGCAGCATGGTCACGTGGCCCGCGGTGCGCGCCATCTCGGGGACGAGGGTCACGGCCGTGGCGCCGGAGCCGATCACCACCACGCGCTTGCCGGCGTAGTCGAGGCCCTCGGGCCACTTCTGCGGATGGACGAAGGTTCCCCTGTACCGGTCCGCGCCGGGCCACTCGGGCGTGTAGCCACCCTCGTAGGAGTAGTAGCCGCCGCAGAGGAACAGGAAGCCGCAGGTGAACCGCTTCACGGTCCCCGCGACCTCGGCCTCCACCGTCCAGCAGGCGTCCTCGGTTGACCACGCGGCGCGCTTCACCTGGTGGCCGAAGCGGATCTTGCGGTCGATGCCGTTCTCGGCGGCGGTCTGGCGGACATACCTCAGGATCGACGGACCGTCCGCGATCGCCTTCGCCTCGGTCCACGGCTTGAAGGCATAGCCCAGGGTATACATGTCGGAATCCGACCGGATGCCCGGGTAGCGGAAGATGTCCCAGGTGCCCCCGATCGCCTCGCGGCCTTCCAGGATCACGTAGCTGCGGTCGGGGCACGCCGTCTGCAGGTGATAGCCGGCGCCGACGCCGGACAGCCCTGCGCCCACGATCACAACGTCGAAGTGTTCAACCATGTCCGCCTGCCGCCACCGATCGGGACGCGGGTATAACTGAACACCGCTAAGTTGTCAGCGTGCCTGGTCCGCGGTCAGAACCGCGACCGGAACCCGGCGCTCACGCGGTGCCGCGACGCGTCGCGGTAGCCCACCTGTCCTTCGTAGTCGACGTACGGCGCGAAGCCGTTCGGCAGGACGAAGAGGAGGCTGGCGCCCAAGTTGAACGCATTGCGATCCGGGGCGTCGTTGCTCAGGCGGAACGGCGTCCTGGCCGGATCGAGCGCGAGGCGCGTCGTCGCGGTGCGGGCGTCGTCGTCGAACTCGTGTTCGAACTCGACGCGCGCCTGCGGGACGACGACGCCCCAGCTTGCGCCGATCGCATAGGAGGCCCGCGCGCCGAGGATCGACGTGAACGACGTCGACCGTGCCCGGGAAACGTTCAGCGCCAGGCCGACGCCGCCGTCGCGCTCGGTGTAGGCGTCGATCTTCGTGCGGATGTAGCGCAGCCGCGCGTACGGCCCGAGGCTGAGCGGGCCCATCTGGCCGTCATACCCGAGGCCGACCGCCGCGTGGTACTCGCGCCCATCCGGCGACCCCACGGCCCGGACGTTGGTCTGCGGGATCAGGCGGTTGCTTTCCTGGAACGTCGCGTTGCGCCGGATCCGGTGGTCCGCGAACCCGACGCCGGCCGAGGCGTCCAGCCAGACCGCATCCGATAGCGAGGTCGAGCCGAACGCCAGGATTGTCACCTGCTCGGTGTCGATGCCGCCGGCGTCGGCCTGGGGCGTGAACGCATTGCCCGGCCGGTTCGCGTCGAAGTCCGAGCCGTAGTCGCTGTAGGTCGCCGAAAGGCCGACGATCGTGTTGGGCGAGAGCCGCCAGTCGACGCCGGCGGTGATGCGCCAGGCGTCCGCATCGAACCCGCGCTCGTTGTCGAACGGCCCGCGATCCTGGTCGGACCATTCGCCCTGCACGCTGCCGAAGAAGCCGAAGCCGCCTTCGGCCTTCGCGTCGCTGTCCCCGGCGCGGACGCCCTCCAGCCGCCGCTCGGTGGCTTCGGCCAGCGCCTGCGCGCGCGCCAGCGATGTCGAGGCCAGCACCGACGTCTGGTTCGGGTTCAAGGAGGACTCGCTGTCCCCGGAAAGCTGCCCGCCGCGCGAGGCGGCGCAGAGGCTCGCAAGCGCGCCGGTGGCGCCCGTGCAGGCCTGCAGGAAATAGGTCTGATAGGCCGCGTTCCCCGCCGATTGGGCGTGGGCGGCGCCGCCGCCAAGGCCCCCCAGCGCCACGAGGGCCGTGGCCGCCCGACGCATCATCCGCATGACCATGCTCCCCTCCTCAGTTCTTCGTCACGAAAAAGAAGTCCCCGGCTTCATGTCCGGCAAAGCGGATCGGCGCGTAGACTGGGATCTGGTCGATGCTGGCCCCGGCGGCCGAGGTGGTCACCTGCTGCACGACCCTCTGGGCCAGGCGCTGGCTCTCCATCACGCCCTGATTGGCCTCCAGCGCCGCCAGGAACGCCGCGGCGAAGACCGAGTGTTCGCCCCCACCGCCGTCCAGCACCGGCTGCACCCCGCCCGAGGTCAGAACCACGCGCGCCCGTTTCGTGGCCATGGCCTTGAGCCAGCGCATGCGCTCCTCCTCGGTCAGGCCCGCCTCCAGCCGGGCCATGGAGGCGCGGGTGAGCACGCCCGAGTAGCAGCTGTCGGCCACCAGCAGCACCTGCTTGGCCGTCATGGCGTTGAGGACATCGGTGATCTGGATCGACGAGATCCAGTTGGCGGTGGAATTGAGTTCCGCGTCGACGGGCAGCCAGTAGCCGCGGTTGTTCACCCGGTCGAGTTCGCCGTGCCCGGCGTAGTAGATGAGAAGGTTGTCCTGCGCGGTGAGCTCCTCGCGCAGCTTGTTGAGCGCGGAGAGCAGCTGGTACCGGTCGGCGTTCAGCAGCAGCGTGGTCTTGAAGCCGTAGCGGCGGCGCAGCACGTCGTCGACGGCGCGGGCGTCGTTGACGGCGGTCTCCAGCCGCTCGAGGTGACGGTAGCTGTTGTTGCCGATGATCAGGGCGTGGTAGCGGCCGAAGCTGAAATCCGGCGGCGGCCTGATCACCCCCGGCTGGGCGGTCCGTACGGCGACAGGCTTCTGCTCCGTCGCGGCCGCCAGCCTCGCCGCTTCCTCGCGCGCCGCTTCCGCCCGTCGGGCCGACTCGCGCAGCACCGAGGCCTCCTTCTCGAGCCGGGCCACTTCACCGTTGAGCGTCCCCAGGCGCTCACGCGACTCGGCGAGCTCCGCCTCGCGGGCCGCCAGTTGCGCCTCGAGTTCGGCCCGCCGTCCGTCGCCGGACTGGGTCCGCCCCCGGCTGTCGTCCAGCGCTGCCCGTAGCCGCTCCACCTCGGCGCGCTGCGCGGACATCGCCTCCAGGCTGCGGCCCAGCTCGCCTTCGGCCGCCTTCAGGCGCGCGCCGAGTTCGCCCAGCTGGCGTCGCGCGGCCTCGGCCTGCGACAGCGCGCCTGCGACGTCAGTGGCGCGGCGGGCCTCGGCGGCCGCGAGGTCTGTCTGGAGGGTCCGCGACCGCGCCTCCAGCTCGGCCACCGAGGCCCGGGCCCGGGCCAGCTCTGCATTGCGGGCCTCGACGACCTGCCTCTGGGCCTCCATCTCGCGTCGCATGGCGGCGAGCTCGGCGCTGGCGCTCTGCTGCGCCGTCACCGCCGTGCCGGCCCGCCGCGTCTCGACCTCGACCGCCGCCGTCCGCGCGGCAAGCTCGCGTTGGGCGTCAGCCAGCCTGCGCTCGGTCTCCCCCAACACCGAGCGATCCCGCTCCAGGCGCTGGCGCACCGCATCGAGATCCTGCTGCAGGCGCCCGCGCTCGGCCCGCTCCGCCTCCAGGAGCCCGGCGAGCGCGTCACGCTCGCGCCGCAGCCCCTCCACCTCCTCGCCCGGCGCGAACGACAGGCTCGCCGCGTCGAGGCCGGACGCGCGGCGATACCATTCCAGCGCCTTCGCCACGTCGCGCGGAACACCCACGCCCCGCTCGTAGAGGGACCCGAGGTTGATCTGAGCGCGAGCGTAGCCCTGCTCGGCGGCGAGCTCGTACCATTGGCGCGCCAGATCGGGCTGCGCCTGTCCGCCGACGCCCTTCTCCAGGATCTCGCCGACGTTGGTTTGCGCCTCGGGATCACCGGCTCGAGCTGCGGGCAGCCAGACGTTCATCGACGCCGCCGTGGTCGCGCGATCGAACGCCGTGTACTCCCCGCCCCGGACGGCGCAGTCCCCGGCGGTGGTCTTCACCGCGCGCCGCTGCGTCACATAGGTGGCCTGGGTCCCGAGCCTCTGCACCTTTCCCGGAAGCAGGCAATCGACGATCAGGAGGCTCTCGGCAGGCCGCGTGGCCGCGGCGGCCTCGCCGGCGCCGGCGAACGCAAGCGCCAGGGCCCACGCCAGCCTCTTCCGTCCCAGGATCCGCGCCGTCCCGCCCACGCGCCGCACCCTTCGCATGCCCCCGGATCGATAACAGGGTTGTGTCAGCTACGTAAGTCGGATGCCGAGGGACGCTGGCTCGTGCGCCCGAGCAAGGCCCCCGAGACCGCGGGCGCTTCAGATCAACGATCCGTGAACATCGCTCGTTGGGCTCGCAGGTGGGGCGAAAGTGCGATTTAAAGTAGAGTTGTTGACAACCTAGGGGTGGTCGGGGGCCTCGCAGAGAAGGAACTGATCCATGGCTGACGCCGAACGCCTCTCGCGCCTGGAATTCCGGCCCTGGCCGCACGCCGACCCGGTGCCCTGGCCCTATCTGATCGACATCCTCGACAAGCGGCAGATCCTCGAGATCGCGAAGGTCCAGGTCCAGCTGCACGAGGACATGCTCCGGGCGCAGCTGAAGGCTGTCGACGCGGTGCAGAAGGCGATCGGCGTCGGGCGCTGACCCGTCGACCTGGCGGCGGTTCCGGCCGCCGCCCCCGCCTCAAGCCAGGAGTTCCGTAATGCCTGCGATCGACCGCGCTTCCGCGCCGGTCGCCGATGCGCGCGGCGTCGTTGCGCTGATCGGCTTCCAGAAGATGGGCAACCTCGGCCTGGGCTACCTGTCGGCGGTGCTGCGCCGCGCAGGCTGGGATGTCCGGGTCATCGACATCGAACAGCCCCCCGAGGCGATCGTGCGCGCCGTCGCCGACGCCAGGCCGCTGCTGGTCGGGTTCTCGCTGATCTTCCAGTACTACATCCGCCGCTACGACGACCTCATGTTCAGCCTGCGGCGCGCAGGGGTGGACGCCCACTTCACCATGGGCGGGCACTATCCCAGCCTCAGTCCCGAGCAGACGCTGAAGGCTGCCCCCGACCTCGACAGCGTCGTCCGCTTCGAGGGCGAGGAGACCCTGCTGGCGCTGGTGGAGACCCTGCGGGACGGCGGCGACTGGCGCGCCCTGGACGGCCTGGTCTACCGGACGCCGGACGGCGTGCAGGCCAACCCGCCCCGCCACCTGGTCCACGACCTCGACGCCCTGCCCTTCCCCGACCGCGACTTCGCGCCGACCGAGATCCTGGGACGCCAGGGCATGCCGATCCTGGCCAGCCGGGGCTGCGCGCGCACCTGCTCGTTCTGCTCGATCCACACCTTCTACCGGACCGCGCCGGGCAAGGTGGTGCGGCTGCGCAAGACCCACGAGGTCGTCCGCGAGATGGCCGAGCTGTACGAGACCCGCGGGGTCACGGTCTTCCTGTTCCAGGACGACGACTTCCCGATGTTCGGGCCCAAGTGGCGGGCCTGGGCGCACGATCTCGTCGACAGGCTGATCGAGAGCGGCCTCTCGCGGAAGGTGATCTTCAAGCTCAACTGCCGGGCCGATGCCGTGGACGCCCACCTGCTGTCGCGGATGCGCGATGCGGGCCTGTACCTGGTCTACATGGGCCTGGAGTCCGGCGACGAGGACGGCCTGGTGACCCTCAACAAGGAGATCACCGTCGAGCAGAACCTCGCGGCGGTCCGGATGCTGAAGGACCTGGGGATCCGCTTCGAGTACGGCTTCATGCTGCTGGATCCGTCCAGCACCTTCCGCTCGGTGCGGGCGAACCTCGCCTTCCTGCGCGAGATCGTGGGTGACGGCTGCTCGCCGGCGACCTTCTGCAAGATGCTTCCCTACGACGGCACGCCCATCAAGGCGACGCTGGAGGCGGCGGGCCGGCTGAAGGGCGACGTCTGCACGCCCGACTACGACTTCCTGGATCCCCGCCTGGACGCCTTCTACGCCGACCTGGCGCGCATCGTGGAGGTGACGGGTTGGGTGCACGGGCCGCGGGCGCTGACCATGCAGCTCTCGTGGGCCCATCTGGAGGTGGCCGTGGTGCGGCGCCTGTTCCCCGCCCTCCCCGACACCGACGCGTACGAGGCCACGCTGAAGGCGCTGACCGCACGCAGCAACGCCGAGCTCTTCCAGATCGTCGAGGCGCTGGCCGACCTGCACGAGCACGGCGTGGGCCGGGCGCCCGATCCGGCGGCGCTTCGCGACCTGTGCGACGCGACCCTGGCGGCGGTGATCCGCGAGCGCGACGCCTTCGTGGCCCGCAACCAGGCGGTCCTGCTGGAGGCGCTGGAGGCGGCGGCGTGAGCCCGTCTAGCCCGGCTCGCGCAGGTGGGCCCGCTCGTTGAGGCTGAGCACGTTGCGCTGGCCGGTGCGGGCGCACATGAAGCGGTGGATCGAGGTGTAGTCCGGCTCGAAGAAGAGCCGCGGGGCCATCCCCAGCACGTGCGCCGTCCAGACGTTGATCACCCCGCCGTGGCAGAAGACGGCCACGCGGCGGCCCTGGTTGGCCTCGATGATCGCCTCCAGCGTCTCGACGACGGGCCGCTGGAACGCCGCGATGTCGACCGAGTGCTCGCCCGTCGCCATGCGGAGCCAGGCTTCGTAGTTCTCGCGCTTGAGCACTTCCATGGGCACGTAGGCGCCGGTGTGGCGGTCGAACTCGCAGATGCCGTCGTGGCAGTCGATCTCGTGGCCCAGGTGTCCGGCGAACGGCTCCGCCGTCTGGCGGGCCCGCAGCATCGTCGAGGAATAGACGGCGTGGATGGGCTCGTGCCGGAGCCAGTCCGCCACGCGCCGGGCCTGGCGATGGCCTTCCGCGCTGAGGGGCGGGTCCGAGGTGTCGTCGCGGCGCTCGGGCAGCCCGTGGCGGATGAGGATCAGTTCCATTCGGGGCGCCTAGGCTTCGAAGCGGAAAGCCGCGCCGTCGCGACGCACGCGGCCGGCGGTAGGGTCGGCGTAGTGCGTGCCGATGACCAGCGTCGGGTCGTCGGCCCATTCGGCGAACAGCCGCCGGCGGGTCGCGGTCGCCGCGGCGGGGTCGACGTCGAACGACGGGCACCAGTGCGGATGCGCGAACTGGCAGGGGTGATGGGTCATGTCGCCGGTGATCACCGCCCGCTCGCCCTGCGACTCGATCACCACGGACACGTGGCCGGGGGTATGGCCGACGCTGGGCGTCAGCCGGATCTCCGGCGAGATCACGTGGTCGAGGGGGACGAAATCCACGAGGCCGGCGTCGAGCACGGGCTGGACGGAGTCGGCCATGATCTGCTGCTGCTCGGCGTCGCCCTCCGCGGTCCAGTGGTCGAACTCGGCGCGTCCGAGCAGGTAGCGCGCCTTGGGGAAGGTCGGCACCCAGGCGCCGTCGACGCGCATGGTGTTCCAGCCGACGTGGTCCACGTGCATGTGGGTGCAGACGACGGCGTCGACGCTGTCGGGGCTCCAGCCCGCCTCGGCCATCGCCTCCAGGAACTTCGTCTGCAGGCCGCCCGGCCCGGTCATGCCGGCGCGCGGCTTGTCGTTGCCGATGCAGGTGTCGACCACGAGGCGCAGGCCCGGCGCCTCCACGAGCAGGGCATGGATCGAGAGCAGCAGCTCGTCGTTCTCGCTCACGAAGTGCGGATAGAGCCAGGGCAGCTTGCGCAGCTCGGCCGGCGTCGCTTCCTTCAGGAAGACGGTGTCCGGGCTGTAGGCGATCGGCATCTGCACCTCGACCACCCGCGTGATCTTCACCGCCCCCACTTGCCAGCTCAGCATGGCGTCTCCCCGTCTCGTTTTGCCGCGAGCCTGTCAGCAGGACGCCGCCGGGCGCAAGGGCGCCGTGGCGTCTAGCTCGCCAACCCGTCGACGACGAGGCCTACCATGTCCCCGGCGAGACATCCCGTCGCGTCCAGCTGCAGGCGGTCGAAGTTCACCGGCAGGGCCAAGGCGCCGTGCACGCCGGCCCAGGCGAGCTGCGCCAGCCGGACCGGGTCGCCCTCGCGCATGGCGCCCTGGGCCTGTCCATCGCGGATGGCGGCGACGAGCAGCGAGGGGAAAACCGCGGTCTCCAGCGGCCCCCGCTCCGGCGTCGGCAGGGCCGCGGGCCGAACGAACAGGAAGGCGCCACGGTACAGCTCGGGCCGCGCCCGCGCCACGTCGACGTAGGCCTCGAGCAGAGCGCGCAGCCTGGGCAGCGGCTCGGGAACCGCGGCGGCTACCTGCTCGAAACGGGCGTTGATCCCCTCCAGGGGCTGCATCCACAGGGACTGCATCAGCCCCTGGAGACTGCCGAAGTAGGAGTAGATGGTGCCGACGCTGACGTTGGCGCGCTCGGCCACCGCGCGCGCCGAGACGCCGGTCGCCCCGAGTTCGGCGTAAAGGCCCGCCGCCGCCTTCTGCAGATGACGCCGGGCGGCGTCGCGCTGCGCTTCGGTGGCGGGCGTGCGGGGCATTGCGCCCTTATGCGGCCAGGCTCGTCCGGTTCAAGCCCATTCGGGCGCGCAGCGTTTCGAGCGGCGTGTCCAGCTCGTCCTCCCAGCGCTCGAAGTTCAGGTTCCTCGCCACCCGGCCATAGGCCCACCCGTCCACGAAGGCGTCCATGGCCTCCACGATCAGGCCCGGCCGCAGGAAGGCCATGTGCGCCGCCGTCACCGCCACCCGCATCGCGTGGTACGGGAACCGCAGCTGAGCGAGATAGAAGGCCGCGAGCGCCAGCTCGCCGCGGGGCGTCGCCTCGTAGCCGGTGAGCACGTGCAGGAAGTCGTGGATCTGGAAGCCCCGGACCATCATGTAGCTGAGGTCCGGCGGCAGGCGATCCAGCTTGCCGGACGCCGTCAGCTCCTCGTTGAACCGGCGGTAGTTCCGGCCGAGGTTCTGCTCCAGCTTGTTGTCGAGGATGAAGCGCCGGTAGGCGTGCCCCAGGGTTCCCGGCGCGCACTGCGCCAGCCGTTCCAGCGACAACGGTTCGGAAATGAACCGCTGGGCGATGAAGGGGGCGGCCTCGGGGATCGAGGCGAGTTCGCGGCTGTAGGCGTCGATGGCCTTCTGCGGCGCCTTTTCCCACCACTCGTGGAACAGGAAGTAGACCCCGTAGTCGAGCGGCGTGTCGGCGGACTTCAGGAACTTCTCGGCGAACTCCCGGTCGATGGTGGGCCTGTCGGTCACGGCAGCGATCTCCCCTTTGCGGACGGGGACCCTAGCAGGCCGGCGATTAAATGAACACGTTCATTTAATCGGGCGCGCCGCTTCTCGCCGGGCTGGGCGTGATGGCCCGCCTTGTCCGTCGCGCGTCTTCAGGGCGGCGGGGCTGAGCGCCCCGACCCGCCCCGCCAAGTCGTTCCATTGGCTGAGAAGAAGTAGCGGTGCCGTTGTTGAGACTGGAAATGCGCCAGCGCGCTCGAGGCCCTCGATCCGCCCCTCGTGTCGGGGCGATCCGGTCCGGGCAGGAGGGGCGCTACAGCGGCGACTCCGGTGAATGGGAGGGCCGCACGTTCCTGTTCTGGGAGATGAGTGAACCGAGGTGGAACGCTGGCGCAGAAACGGGCAACCGAACCGAAGGTTATGCCGTCAAGAACTAGGGTATGGCCCACGCCACCCGCGCTTGAAGGCGAGCGGGGCGCGGAAGCGCCCCGCTCCGCCGCTTAAGCCTGCGCGGCGGCCTGCTTCCGGCCGCGAAGCGCGGCGCCGGCCAGACCGAATCCCCCGATCATGAGCGCCCAGGTGGACGGCTCGGGAACGCCGCCGACGTCACCGGTTTCGAAACGAGCCTGGAAATAGACGCCCGTCGGAATGCTCACGTCGTTGTAGCTGAAGGTCACGGAAGTGGCGGTCAGCGCGTCGATGGTAACGGGCGCGATCGACTGAAGAACGGTGAAGCCGGTCAACGGCGTTCCGAAGTTCAGGCTGGTCAGGGTCCAAGTGACCCGGCCACCGCACACGATGCCGCAGTAGTTGCTCGTCGAGCGGACGGTAAAGAGGTCGCCAGCCACGCCGGCGTCCAGATCGATGTACTGGTTGGCGAAGTAAGACGCGTCGTCTCCGGCGCCCACGAGCACGGTCTGCGTGCCGTAGTCGGTACCCCCGGCGTTGAGGTTGATGTCGATGGTGTCGCCGGCCAACGTCGCAGCCTGCGCGGCGCTGCCGAGTGCGACCGTGGCAACCGCGCCCGCCAAGATGGTATGCAATTTCATTGTGGTAGCGCCCCTTCCTAAATGACCCACGTTCGCCGGTTGCCACGGCATAGCTTGGGCTACAAGCTGGTTCGCGTTTCAAGCGAAACCCTTGCGGCCGGCGTGTACGGCAACCCTCCTTGAGGTCAGATGCCTGACCTCCGCCGACGAACGTGGGGCGGAAGCGGGACCGCAGAGCCGGAGGCTATCCAGTTAGGAGGAAGTGGCGGTGACGGAGGGATTCGAACCCTCGATACGCTTTCACGTATGACGATTTAGCAAACCGTTGCCTTCAGCCACTCGGCCACGTCACCAGCGCGCAGGCCACTTTCGCGACCGCGGGAGGGCGGTTCTTAGCGGACGATGGGGCGTCTGCCTAGACGGGCTCGAACGGGATCGGCGCCTTCGCGTCAGGCCTCGGCGTCCGCGGCGGCCTGGGCGGCGCGGAAGGCCTGCATCATCTTCTCGAACTTGCCCGAGCGGATCAGCTCGAGCCGTTCCTCCAGGCCCCGATGCAGCTCGACCAGGACCCGTGCGGCGTGGGCGTTCTGCTGGATCGCCGCCCAGTAGGCCGCGACCTTGGCCGCCTTGGGCACGGGGTTTTCAAGTCCGACGCCCGGAATGACGCTGCCCATCATGAAGAGCGCTGGCACGAGGGCGCAGTCGGCCATGGTGAGGCGGCCGCAGCAGGCGAAGCCGTCCTCGCCGATCATCCTGTCCAGCGCCTTGATGTTGCGGACGACCTGTCCGCCCAGCAGTTCGACGACGCCGGCGTTGCGGTCGGCCGCCCGGGCCTGGCCCGACAGCATGAAGAGGTTGTTCATGAGGTACACGTCGCCGATCCGGGCGAGCGTGCGGATATGGGCGGTCTCGCGCGCCGTCTCCCCCAGGAGCGAAGGCTCGGGGAACACCTCCTCCAGATACTCGGCGATGACCTCGGACTCGGGCATCAGGTCGCCGTCGATGTCGAGGACCGGGATGCGCCCGATCGGATTGCGCTGGCGGAACGTCGGCATGCCGAAGTCGGCCGGACGCTCCAGCTCGATCCGGTCCTCGAGGCCCTTGGCGTAGATCTGCATCCGTACGCGCGCCGAGTACGGGCTGAGATCGCCGGAATAGAGCTTCATCATGACCCGCCGGGCCTCCCTGTCGTCGCCGACAGTGCTAGGCGATTTCCGCGAGCAGGCAAACGCAAGACGCCCCGGCCAGAGGCCGGGGCGTCGCGTGTCGGCTCAGACGTCTCGATCAGGCCGCGGAGGCGCCGATCCGTTGGCGACGGTTGCGAAGCATCGCGCCCGCGCCGCCGAAGCCCAGGATCATCAGCGCCCAGGTGCCGGGCTCCGGGACCGCCGCGCCGGGCACGCCGGACAGCGTGATGGTCGGCGACGCGCTGCGCTCGAAATCCGACGCCGCCGCGCGGATGACGTAGCGCTCGGTGACCGAGTAGGTCCCGTTCGGATTGGTGTTGAACACCGAGTTGAAGTTGCCGGACGCCGCGCCGATCGCATTGTGATTGAACGAGGCGAGGTTCGTGCCGGCGAACAGTTCGTTCGACGCCGAGATGTAGGTGTCGAGCTGCACGTTCACCGGGCCGCCCTGGTTGTTGCTGGTGAACGACGAGAAGAAGGCGTCGCTCAGGTTGGTGAGGTCGGTCCGCGTCACCCAGATGGTGAGTTCGGCCGCGCCGGAGTCGGCCGTGTTCACGGTCACGGTGTCGCTGTGCAGCAGGCCGGGGAAGCTCGGAGGCGCCGAGCCGTCCACGGTCACCGCTTCGAAGCCGCCGCAATTCACCACGCCGCAGTTGGCTTCGAACGTGAAGACGCCGTCACCGGCCTGGGTGAAGACGGACGTCGAACCGTCGAAAGAGATGTAGACGGCGGCCGACGCCGAGTTCGCGAGCAGAGCGGCAGCTGCAGTCGTCGCAGCAAGAGCAAGAATTTTCACGGCTTGGAGCCTCCACAGGTGTCCCTGTGGCGCTCAACAAGAAGCCGCCACAGTTTGTTCCTGCGCAGGCAGAGGGATTGTCGTTTTCAACCCTCAGGGGATTCCAATCTTCCGACGGGGGATTTTGTTCCCGTTCGCGCGCCCGGGCGCCAAGGGCGGCGGCCGTCGGGACGCGACGCTTCCGGCGCCCGCGTGGGCGCCGTCGGCGGCGACATCAGGCTGGACGGATCAGCCCTGAGCGAGCCACTGGCGCGCCTGGCGCTGCGCCTCGGCCACGTCCTCGGACGCCATCTCGCCGGCGATCTCCTTGCGGTAGACCTTGGCTTCCATCGAGCCCCGCATGGCGGCCAGGTTGAACAGCATGTGGGCCGAGACGTAGTCGAGCGGCGCGCCGCCCTGTCCCGTCGAATAGAGCAGCCCCAGGCGGAACAGCTCGTCGCCCGTCGCGTCCGGATTCGGCAGCGGCAGGCCATCACACTTCGTGTCGACGCTCGCCAGCATGGTCATCATTCCCATCCAGCGCCGGCCGGTCCGCTTCTCGGACCCCTAACCGGCCTATCGCGACGAAGAAAACCAAGCTTCAGTTGAACACATGGTTAAGGCCGCCGTTGTCGAATCGACAGAATTGATGAGTGGCCAATGGGTCGCAGGCTTAACGACGTCCCAGACGCCCTGGTGCAGGCCGGGTCCGGCAGGCGTTCAGCGACAGTTCAGCCCCGAGACGGCATGATCTTCGGCAGATGAGACGTCTGTTCCTCATGATCGCAGCGGCGGTCTGCGTGGCCGCGCCCCTCGGCGACGTGGCCTGGAGCCAGGGCCGCGGCGACGGCGACCGTCGCGGCGGCCGCGCCGAGCGGCAGGATGCGCCGGCCGATCGCGGCGCCCGCCGGGGCGGCGATGAGCGCCGCGACTGGGGAGACCGCCGCCGGTTCGACGAGCGGCGCGCCGGTCCGCCGCGCGGCCGCTGGGTCGACGACGGGGGCCCGCCGCGCCCGGCGCCGCCGTACGAGGGACGCCGGCGGTACGAGGACGGCCCGCGGCCCGCCTTCGCGCCGTCCGGGGCGCGCCGCGGCGGCTACCTGCCCGATCGCTTCCGCGGCGGCGTCGTCGAGGACTACCGGCGCTACCGGCTGCGGCCGCCGCCGAGCGGGTACGCCTGGGTGCGCGTGGGCAGCGGCTTCGCCCTGGTGTCGGAGTCCAGCGGCCAGATCTTCGACATCATTCCCGACTGATCAGAGGCCCAGCTTCGCCTTCAGGAGCTGGTTCACCGCACCCGGATTGGCCTTGCCCTGGGTGGCCTTCATCACCTGGCCCACGAACCAGCCGATCGCCTGGGGCTTGTCCTTGACCGCCGCCGCCTGGCCGGGGTTGGCCGCGATCAGGTCGTCGATGATCTTCTCCAGCGCGCCGGTGTCGCTGACCTGCTTCAGGCCCTGCCTGTCGACGATCTCGCCGGCGCCGCCCTCGCCCGCCCACATCCGCTCGAACACGTCCTTGGCGATCTTGGACGAGATCGTCCCGTCCTCGATGAGCTGGACCAGCTCGGCGATCGCGGCGGGCGCGATGGGACTGTCGGCGATGTCCAGGCCGCCGGCCGTGAGCTTGGCGGCGAGGTCGTTCGTCACCCAGTTGGCCACCAGCTTGGCGTCGCGCCCCTTGGCCGCCGCCTCGTAGTAGTCGGCGCGGGCCTGCTCGCTGATCAGCACGCCGGCGTCGTAGGCCGAGAGGCCGTACTGCGACTGGAAGCGCGCCTTCTTGGCGTCGGGCAGCTCGGGCAGCTCGGCCTCGATCCGCTTGATCCACGCCGGGTCGAGCTCCAGCGGCAGGAGGTCCGGGTCGGGGAAGTAGCGGTAGTCGTGCGCCTCTTCCTTGGAACGCATCGAGCGGGTCTCGCCCTTGTTCGGGTCGAACAGGCGGGTCTCCTGGTCGACCTTGCCGCCGTCCTCCAGGATCTCGATCTGGCGGCGGGCCTCGTACTCGATCGCCTGCTGCATGAAGCGGAACGAGTTGACGTTCTTGATCTCGCAGCGCGTGCCGAGGTGGGAGAAGTCCCCGCTCTCGCGGTACTTCTCGTAGGCGCCGGGGCGGCACACCGAGACGTTCACGTCGGCGCGCAGATTGCCCTTCTCCATGTCGCCGTCGCACGAGCCCAGGTAGATCAGGATCGTCCGAAGCTTCTTCACATAGGCCGCGGCCTCGTCGGACGAGCGCATGTCGGGGCGCGAGACGATCTCCATCAGCGCCGTGCCCGCGCGGTTCAGGTCCACGTAGGTGGCGTTGGGGGCCTGGTCGTGCAGCAGCTTGCCGGCGTCCTGTTCCAGGTGCAGCCGCTCGATGCGGACGGTGAACGTGGAGCCGTCGTCACGCTCGACGGTCACCTCGCCCTCGCCCACGATCGGATGCTGGTACTGGCTGATCTGGTAGCCCTGCGGCAGGTCCGGATAGAAGTAGTTCTTCCGGTCGAAGCGGGACCATTCGTTGATCTGCGCCTTCAGGCCCAGGCCCGTCTTCACCGCCTGCTCCACGCAGTGGCGGTTGATGACCGGCAGCATGCCGGGCATGGCCGCATCCACGAGGCTGACCTGCTGGTTCGGACCCGCGCCGAATCCCACGGCGGCGCCCGAGAACAGCTTGGCGTTCGAGGCCACCTGGGCGTGCACCTCGAGTCCGAGGACGATCTCCCACGGGCCGGTGCGGCCCTGGATCAGCTTGGCGGTCGTGTCGGTCATGCCGCGCCTACTACCGAAGCGCGCGGCATTTCGGAAGCTTGCTCAGAAGTCACTTGCGCGAACGCCATGATTTGGACTCAAGGTGCGGCGCGTCTTGACGGCGCTTAGACCGGGGAATGAGGAACACCCAATGAAGACTATCGCTTTCGCCGCCGCGCTCGCCGTGGCTGCGGTCTCCGCGCCCGCTTTCGCGCAGGACCACGCGGGCCATGCCCCGGCCGCCGCGGCCGCCGGCAAGCTCAGCGTCGAGACCACGCCGATCGGCGACATCATCAAGAACGAGAAGGCCAAGGCCGCCCTCGAGGCCGCCGTGCCGCAGATCCCGCAGTTCTACGACCAGATCGCCACCATGACGCTGGCGCAGATCGCGCCGATGAGCCAGGGCGCGCTGGACGACGCCAAGCTGAAGGAGCTGCAGGCGAAGTTCGACGAGATCAAGTAAGGCGACGTCCCTCCCCTGCCTGGGGAGGGAACGACCGCACAGCGGTCAGGGTGGGGAGGCCGGCGGCGTCCCGCGTGGACCTTGGTCTTCCCGCCCGGCTCGCGCCGGCGGCGCGGCCCACCCTCCCCATCGACGGGAGGGCTCCATTCTCTTCACCACCACTTCGACGGCTTGGCGCGGAAATCCGCGGCCTTCTCGATGGCCGAGCCCAGCGAGAACAGCGTGCCCTCGTCGAGGTTGCGGCCGATGAGCTGCAGGCCCAGAGGCAGCCCCTGAGCGTCGCGGCCGGCGGGCACGCTCATGCCCGGGAGGCCCGCCAGGTTCACCGTCACCGTGAAGATGTCGTTCAGGTACATCGCCACCGGATCGTCCGACTTCTCGCCGAGCGCGAAGGCGGCCGACGGCGCAGTGGGCGTCAGCAGCGCGTCCACCTTCTCCCAGGCCCGGTCGAAGTCGTCGGCGATGCGCCGGCGGACCTTCAGCGCCTTCAGGTAGTAGGCGTCGTAGTAGCCGGCCGAGAGCACGTAGGTGCCGATCAGGATCCGGCGCTTCACCTCGGCGCCGAAGCCCTCGGCCCGGCTCTTCTCGTAGGTGTCCGTCAGGTTCGCGCCGTCGACGCGCAGGCCGTACCGCATGCCGTCGTAGCGGGCGAGGTTCGACGAGGCCTCGGCGGGGGCGATGATGTAGTAGGCCGGCAGCGCATACTTCGTGTGCGGCAGGGAGACCTCGACGATCTCGCAGCCGGCTTCCTTCAGCCAGGCGATGCCCTGCTCCCAGAGCGCCTCGATCTCGGCCGGCATGCCGTCGACGCGGTACTCCTTCGGGATGCCGACGCGCAGGCCCTTCACCGACTTGCCGCAGAAGCTCGGGAAGTCCGGGACCTCCACCGGCAGGCTGGTCGAGTCCTTCGGGTCGTGGCCCGACATGGACTTCAGCAGGATGGCGGCGTCCTCCACCGAACGCGCCATCGGACCCGCCTGGTCGAGCGACGAGGCGAAGGCCACGATCCCCCAGCGCGAGCAGCGGCCGTAGGTGGGCTTGATCCCGACCGTGCCGGTGAAGGCCGCGGGCTGGCGGATGGACCCGCCGGTGTCGGTCGCCGTCGCGCCCAGGCAGAGGTCGGCCGCGACCGCCGCCGCCGAACCGCCCGACGAGCCGCCGGGCGTCAGGTTGCGGTTGCCGCCCTCGATCCGCCAGGGGTTCGCCACGGGGCCCCAGGCCGAGGTCTCGTTGGACGAGCCCATGGCGAACTCGTCCATGTTGAGCTTGCCCAGCATCACCGCGCCGTCGCGCCAGAGCTGGGACGTCACCGTGCTCTCGTAGGCCGGCTTGAACCCACGCAGGATCATGGACCCGGCCGTGGACTCCACGCCCTCGGTGCAGAAGAGATCCTTGATGCCCAGAGGGGCGCCTTCCAGCGGGCCCGCCTCGCCGCGCGCGCGGCGGGCGTCGGAGGCGCGGGCCATCTCGACCGCCCGGTCCGGCGTCTCGACCACATAGGCGTTGAGCGCCCGCGACTGCTCGATGGCGCCCAGGTGGGCGGTGGTGATCTCCTCGGACGAGAAGTCGCCCTTGGCGAGGCCGTCCAGCGCGGCCTTCAGCGTCAGTCCGGTGAGGTCGGACATGCTATTCCACCACCTTGGGAACGACGTAGAAGCCCTTCTCGGACTTGGGCGCGTTGCCGAGCACCCGGGCGGGATCGCCGCCGTCGGTCACCACGTCGTCGCGCATGGGCAGGTGGGTGTGCACCGAGGTGGTCATCGGCTCGACGCCGTCGGTGTCGACCTCGTTGAGCTGCTCGATCCAGTCGAGGATGCCCGAGAGCTCCTTCGCCAGCGGCTCCAGCTTCTCCTCGGGCTCGGCGATGCGCGCCAGCCTGGCGACCTTGCGGACCGTCGCCGCGTCGATGGCCATGACCATCCCTCCAAATTCCGAGCGCGTGGGTTAGCGGCGCCCCCCTGCGAGCGCAAGGGGGCGTGGTCCCGGAGGCGGCGCGGTTGTCGCAGCCCTCCTGCAGGGCCTATGGAACCGTCATGGCCGTCCTCGCCCTCACCGAACTTCCCCGGGGCGCCCCCATCGTGGGGCTCGATCTCGGGGAGAAGACGATCGGCGTGGCGGTGTCGGACGCGACCCAGATGATCGCCTCGCCGCTGGAGACGATCCGCAAGACGAAGTTCACGGCCGACGCCGAGGCGCTCTTCCGATTGATGGAATCCCGGCGCGCGACGGCGATCGTGGTAGGCCTGCCGGTGAACATGGACGGGACCGAGGGCCCGCGCTGCCAATCCAGCCGCGCCTTCGCCCGCAACCTCCTGCGGCTGCGCCCCGAACTGCCGGTCGCCTTCTGGGACGAGCGGATGAGCTCGATGGCCGTCAACCGGATGCTGATCGCCGAGGCCGACGTCAGCCGCTCGCGCCGCGCCGAAGTCGTCGACAAGGCCGCGGCCGCCTGGATCCTGCAGGGCGCGCTGGACCGGCTGCGCAACCGTTAGACCTAGGGGCGCGTGGCGTCGGCTAGGGGGCGTCGTCCCGAAGCGGCAGTCCCAGCATCCAGCTGCGGAACTTGAGCGCGAGCGTGGCGCCGGCGTCGCCGTGCGCGCCGATCCGGGCGTCGCGCGGCGCATAGCCGAACCGCCGGCGGAAGGCCGTGCTGAAATGGGCGTGGCTCGAGAAGCCGAACGCTTCCGCGAGCTCGGCGACGCCGCGCGGCTCGGAGGGGTCGGAAAGCCGCACGTGCACGGCTTCCAGCCGCCGGCGGCGGACGTAGTTCATGATCCCCCCCAGCGGCCGGAAGGCGCGGTAGAGCGTGGGCCGCGTCACGCCCAGGGCCCTGCAGATCCCGGCGGGTGTCAGGTCCGGCGCGGCGAGGTTCTCCTCGATGTGGCGCCGCACGCGGTAGGTCAGCCGGCTCTCGAGGGGGCCGGCGCCCGCCGCCTCGATGGGCGCCAGCGCCTCCAGGCCGTCCGCCAGCAGCCGCAGCGTCGTGCGCTGCAGGAGCGGCGCATCGGCGGCCTCCACCTGCGGCAAGTAGCGCACGAGCGCGAGGAGATGCTCGGTGAGGATGCGCGCCGCGGCGCCTTCGAGCCGCCGGCCGTGGAGATCCAGCGTCCGCGGCGCCAGCGCCATGAGCGCGGGGCGCGGAACCGACAGGAGCACGAACTCCGTCTCCTCGGTCTGCGCCTGCCAGGGCCGGGCGAAGTCGATCATGCACACCTGCCCGGGCCGAAGCTCGCAGGCGCGGCCGTCGAAGTCGCCCGCCAGCAGACCGTGGGTGACCAGGCCGATGGTGAAGGTGTCCCGCCCGTCGGCCGCGACGCGCTCGGAAGAGCGGTTGAGCCGAACGGGGCTGAGCCGCCCGTGAGAGACGATGAGCTGGGCGACCAGCCAGGTTTCGGAGCGGACGCTGAAGTCGTCTTCCGCCAGGCCCGGCGGCAGCCGGACGTCATAGGCGCCGATCAGGTCCTCCCATCGCCGCCGGCCCTCGCCCCTGGGGACCTCCGCGCTCTGGAACGTCAGGTAGGGAACGCCCCCGCTCAAGCCTGCACCCCGAACTGCACATCCGCCCCTCCTGCTAGCGCGGCGAGAGCCGATCGGGAACAACGTTGGCGTGCGGGCGACCCCGCCTGTGTCCCGGCGACTAGGACGGCGGCACGAACGAGGAATCGAGGACCAACGTCTGGGTGTTCTGACCTGCGACCACGGCGAAGGCGGCGGCCTCCCAGCCCGGCGGTCCCATCTGGGCCCGGGCGCCGTTGGAGAATGCGAACGCCTCCTGCGGGACGCCGAACGCATTGGTCTTCAGCTTGCCGTCACCGTCAGCGTCATGGAACGCCGAGATGGCGTACCGGCCCGGCGGCAGGTCCGCGACCTGCGCCTGCACCGTCGCACCCGTCACGGGCAAGGTGAGAACGCGGACGGGCGTGCTGCGGCTGCGGTACGCCGCCTCGCTGTCGTAGAGCACCGCCCGGATGGCGCCGCTGGGCGTGACGATCTCCTTGAACACCACCGTGAGCGAAGCCTCCGCGGCTTCGGCCCTCGCGGTCGCGAACAGGCTCACCGCCAGCGCCAGGGGCAGGAAACTGGGACGTCGCATGATCTCTCTTCTCCGGCGATCGAACTCGCGCCGGAGCTAGGCGGGCCGCGGCCGCCCCGCATCCCGAGTTACGCGAGCGGCCGCTGCGCCTTCGCGAGCCGCGCGCCGCGCCGTCCACGCTTCGTGAACGACGCTCAGAGTCCGCCGGCGAACAGGTCCACCTTGCCCAGGTTCGCGCCCCGCGCCCGCAGGATCGCGTAGGCCATGGAGAGGTGGAAGTAGACGTTGGTCGTAGCGAAGCTGGCGAGCCACTGCCCCAGGCTGAAGGTCGGCTCGAGCTGGCCCAGGCTGATCTTCAGCACCACGTCGTCCCGGCCGGCGAACTGCTCGGGCTTCAGCGCCGCGAGCCAGGCCTTCGCATTCGCGATCTCGGCCTTCAGGCCGGCGACGTCCAGGTCGGTGGCGATGTCGGGCGGGACCTCGAGCCCGGCCACGCGCGCCGTCCACTGCTTGGTGAAGTTGATGACGACGCGCGCCTGAAAGCTCAGCGGGTTCATGTCGTCGATGAGCCGCCACTCCAGCATCTCGGCCTCGGACGCGCCGAGCGCCCTGGCGCGTTCGGCGCCGCGGTCGAGCACATGGCCGAGCGTGCCGAGCGCGCGGTCGTACATTCCGACAAAGGTGAAAAGATCGACGGCCACGGGTTCCCCCCCTCGAGTGACAGGCTCGGTCTGATATGGCCCCATGGCGCAGCTTCGCAAAGGCGGCGGCGCACGAACCTGGGGACGGGCGGGCCGCATCGGCTTCCCATCGCGGGCGACCTCACCTAAGAGGGCGCTTTAATGAGCGGCGCGCCCCCTGGTCTGAACGAGGTCCTCCAGCGGACCTTCTCCTTTCCCAAGCGCCATTTCCTGTCCGCCACGGATCTGAACGAGGTGGAGGTGCGGGACCTCCTGGACCTCGCCGACGGATTCGTCAGCCTGAACCGGCAGACCTCGAAGAAGCTCGACCTGCTGAAGGGTCGGACGCTGATGAACCTCTTCTTCGAGAACTCCACGCGCACCCAGGCCAGTTTCGAGCTGGCCGGCAAGCGCCTGGGGGCCGACGTGGTCAACATGAGCCCGCGCTCGTCGTCGATCTCGAAGGGCGAGACCCTGATCGACACGGCCGTAACGCTGAACGCCATGCAGCCGGACCTGCTGGTGGTGCGCCACGCCTCGTCGGGCGCCGCCTCGCTCCTGTCGCAGAAGGTGGGCTGCTCGGTGATCAACGCCGGCGACGGCCAGCACGAGCATCCGACCCAGGCGCTGCTGGACGCCCTCTCCATCCGCCGCGCCTTCGGCGACATCGCGGGCCTCAAGGTCGCGATCTGCGGCGACGTCCTGCACAGCCGCGTGGCGCGCTCGAACATCGCCATGCTGCAGATGCTGGCGGCGAACGTGCGCCTCGTGGGCCCGCCCACGCTGATCCCCGCCGCCGCCCACCTCTGGAACGTCGAGATCTTCCACGACCTGCGCAAAGGCATCGCCGGCTGCGACGTGGTGATGATGCTGCGCCTGCAACTCGAGCGGATGGACGGGGTCATGGCGCCGTCGCAGCGGGAGTACTTCCGCTTCTTCGGCCTCGACCGCGAGAAGCTGGCCTTCGC